>DATDAJ010000346.1:0-2531 GCA_036525475.1 Candidatus Udaeobacter sp. | reverse complement strand
GGTCGCGCCAATAGCTCCGAAGACTCGGCGCTCCTCGTCTGAAAGCGGCGGCAACGGCCGGGCAGCGCTTTCGGGAGATGGTTTCGCTTCGGGCAACAGAATCTCCAAGTCTTCCAGAATGTCTGATGCATCCATGACCAGCTTTGCGCCCTGCTGAATCAGGCGGTTCGATCCCATTGCGCTCGGTGCGTTGATGTGGCCGGGCACTGCGTAGACTGCGCGGCCTTGTTCCAGTGCCTGCGCCGCTGTGATAAGCGCACCGCTATTCAGTCCTGCTTCCACAACAAGTATGCCGTGGCTCCACCCGGAAATAATGCGATTGCGCATCGGAAATGTTTGTCGATCTGGTTCGATGTCCATAGAGAACTCGGAAACGATTGCGCCATTCCCGCTGCGAATTTTCTCCGCCAGCGGCCCGTTCTCCGGCGGATACAGTCTGGCTAATCCGGAGCCGATCACGGCGATGGTGCGGCCTTTCGCCGCGAGCGCACCCTGGTGAGCAGCCGTATCAATGCCGCGTGCCAATCCGCTAATCACGGTCAGCCCCGCGTAAGCTAGTTGGTAGGCAAGCTTCTTGGCCGATTCCGTGCCGTAATGGGTGGTGCGTCGCGCGCCAATAACGCCGATGCTGTGATGATCGCGGTCCAGGAGTTCGCCCCAGACGTAGAGCACTATCGGCGGCGCATGGATCTCGCGGAGCGCGCGGGGATACGACGGCGATTCCTGCGTGATAACAGTCGCACCGAAATCGCGGATCCGTTGAAGCTCGGCCGATAGATCAATCGTCGATTCCCAGTTTGAGATTTGATCGGCAACCTCGTTTCCGATCCCTTCCACCTTGCGAAGGTCGCTACGTTTAGCCGCGAGGATTTGTTGCTGTTCCTGAAAAACCTCCAGCAGTTTGCGCAACCGCACCGGCCCAACCGTCGGCAGCATATTGAGCGCGATGCAGGCTTCAGTCGCGTTCATAAGAAAGGTAGCGCGAGCGTCCCCGCTTGCGATCCGTCCGACGGGGCAAGCCGGAGGCTCGCGCTACCTCAAAACGGAATCTCGTCTTCGTCCGGTTCGGAAGACGCCGATTTCTTAGGTGGTGCGCTGGTTTGTCGGCTTTCCCCGGGTGCTTCGGCCGCGCCAGGAGGTCGACCTCCGAGCAGCTGCATGTTGTCAGCCACCACACGCAGGCGCGTTCGCTTCTGTCCGGTTTGCTTGTCGTCCCACGTGTCCATTTGCAGCCGTCCTTCGATGAAAACCGGTCTGCCTTTCTTCAAGTACTCGCTGGCGACCTCTGCTGTTCGTCCCCAGAGCGTGACATCGACAAAGGTGACTTCCTCGCGTTTTTCGCCGCTGTCCGTCGTGTAAGTCCGATTCACCGCGACGCCGAGATCGCAGACGGCGCTGCCTTTGGGCGTGTAACGCACTTCAGGATCACGTGTGACATTTCCAAGCAAAAGAACTTTGTTGAGGTTCGCCATGTCGCGCTTATACCGAAATCATTTCGATTTTGCCATTTTTTTTGGCGCCTTCTCCTTATTCTCCTCGAGGCGCTGGTAATGCTGGCGATAAACGTCAGGATCCAGTTTGAATTTAGTCCGCAGCCGCACGATCGATCCAGGATCGGTGTTCAAGATGAAGTTGACGTAATAACCGGAATCCAGCGATCCAGCCATGTAGGAGAAGTGACGCCTGTCCATCTTTTGGACCTGCTCGACCTTCGCGCCTTCCTTCTCAAACTCGGATTCCAGGCGCTCGATCATTTCTTTTACATTTTCTTCTTTAGCCTGCGTGTTTAGCACCAGCAGGGCTTCGTAACGACGGTTCATATTTCCTCGGATTTGTTAAACGTGTTCATGGCTGAAACGAGACCATTGTCAATCGCACATTTCAACGCTTCTACTGCGCTATCGATGGTGGATCGCACGATTGGCTTCTCCTCATCGAAGAAGCGACTCAGAACGTAGTCGGCTGATCCTTCTCGTGGCGCGGCCCCAATCCCGATGCGCAAACGTGGGATCTCTTCCGTTCCAAATTGGACGATGATTGACTCAAGGCCGTTATGGCCGCCTGGTCCGCCCCGCTCGCGGAGTCGAAGACGGCCTAGCGGCAAGGAAAAATCGTCTAGCACGACTAGGATTTCCTGTGGCTCGATCTTGTAGAACTGCGCAACTGCGAACAGTGGATACCCGCTGCGATTCATGAAGCTCAAAGGTTTCACCAGAAACACAGCTCCGCATTTCGTGGAGAGTGCGTCCTCCCGCGCGTGCGGGACCGACTTTTCCCACGCCGATCCAAACTGTGCGGCCAGCTGGTCTACAACCATAAATCCAATGTTGTGTCGCGTGGTCGCGTATTCCGAGCCGGGATTTCCGAGACCAGCGATGAGCCGGATTGGTGTTTCGTCCACGCGCGGGCAATCGAAAATCCAAAATCGAAAACCGAAAATGGATTACTTCTTTTCTTTTTCTTTTGGAGATTTTTCTTTCCCAGCCGGAGCAGGAGCAGCAGCTTCGCCCTCTTCCTTTTTCTCGGTGATC
>DATDAJ010000345.1:0-3968 GCA_036525475.1 Candidatus Udaeobacter sp. | reverse complement strand
GGCTTGCCGGGCGCAATTTTCACAAGGCGCGGATAGGCCTTGCGCATTTTGAACACGAAACTTTCCGTGCCATCGGGAGTTCTGGGCGTTGTTGGTCCGTAGGCGCTCAGCGCGACCCAATCGCAATAGTTTGGACCGGGAAAATAATTCTCGAACGCGTTCCATTTTTGCTCGGGCTGATCCAGCCAGTTCACGTGCCAGACCCACCGCAAATTATCCGCGCCCTCGGCGCGCATCACATCGAGAATGTGACGATAAGCCTCGACGTAGCGGGTCGGACCTTCCCTTGGGCCGCCGTTCCACTTGCCGTTCCAGCTAAACCAGTCTCCATTCGGCTCTGTTCCCCATTCAATCAAAATTGGCGAACCGAAATCCTTTGCCTCGCGCGCCCAAGCGCGAAGATCGGTATCGAATGCGCCGGTGATAATCTTCCGAAGCGAAAAGGTCTTCTCCGAATGTCTTTGATCGACGTTCGACCGGAGCATCAGCCGAACGTACGGAATTTTTTTGAGAGCGCGGATCCAGTTACACGTTGCGGCTGGAAATATTCGAGACTCAAACCAGTTGTCCGAAAAATAAATCCAAGCGGTTTGTTTGCCGACTGCTTGTTCGTACCGCGCGACATCCGCAGGCGTGAGATCGTGCTCAGTCGGATCGTGTTTGTCAGTGCCAACACCACCCCAGTAAAAGCCATGATAAAGTTTCCCTGGCGCCGGCGGGACGAATTCGACATGCGTGGCGTGCACCGACGAATCAGGGATGATTGATGCTGCATTGGGGGTTAAAATTCCAACCGCGACTATGAGCAACAACGACGTTACGCACTTCATTGAGGTCCGGAACAGGAGGATAACTTTGCCACTGCTTAAGGTGAAGGCGAGCTTGCGCGTGGCAAGATTTTGCTGGGTCGGGACAGGGAGGCTCAACTCGTACCCCACTCTCCGCGTGAATTCTTCTGTGGAATCGCTCCGGGCGTATCGCTCTGGAGTCGGTCATCCAGATTGGCTTGGAGATCTAATTCTGCGCGCGTTGCCGAAAACGTAACGTTGGTGGGGCGCGACCGCCGGCCACGCCGTAGCGGGCTCGGCGAGCTCGCCCTACCATTTTGTTCACGCTCGTAGACAAAATCGGCACTTGGCGACGTCTTGAAAGTAAAGACCGTGAAAAGGTCATGGAGCCTATCGCCAGCCATGAGAATTGGAGGAACTGCTTTTCTGAAGTTGCGCCCGGATTGCTTCTGTTCGCCCGTCAATGGGTGCAATCTGCGGCCGACGCGGAAGACATTGTTCAGGACGCTTTCGTCAAGTTCTGGCGTCGCAATCACGACATCGATAATCGCGGCTTGCTCTACGCGGCGGTTCGTTCTCTCGCACTCGATTTTATCCGTCGCGACGCGCGGCGCGCACGACGTGAGGCGACCGTTCTGGCTGAAACCGAGCCAGTCATTGAGCCCCACTTTCAATTGGAAGATGACACGCAGTCGGCGCTCGCCGCTGCAGTGGAGTCTTTGCCGCGCGATCAGCGGGAGGTACTGGTTTTGAAAATCTGGAATGATTTTACATTCAGCGAAATTGGCAGCGCGCTGGGAATTTCACAAAACACGGCAGCATCGCGCTATCGGTACGCCTTGACCAATCTCAAGAAAACTTTGCAACCGCAATGAACGATTTTTCCGAGCTTGAAAAGGAACTGAAAAAGCTGCGACCAGCACAGCCGTCGCCAGTGCTTTTCGAGCGGGTAGGGGAAGCTCTCAAAAATTGTAGGGCGTCTGTGTCAGACGCCAAATGCAAGCGATGGCGTTTCACAGAAACGCCCTATAATTGGTGGTCGTTAGGCTTTGGCGTCGCTGCTGCCGCGGTTTTGATTTTGTTCGCGGCCGTTACGATGGAACGTCGGCACGAGCAGCAACAAACCGTCGCGCGTAGTTCGCCTGCATCGGAGACCCGACCGGCTCCGCTCGAGATGGAACGGTCCAGATCGCCGAGCAGGTTCGTTCCTGCCGGCGGCATGAACCTCGTTTATAACGCGCGGGACGAAGGATTGCATTTTGCTAACGGCTCAGAACGACCGGTGCGACGCGTTCGCTACAACACGCAACAGACTTGGCGATGGCGAAATCCGGAAACGGGCGCATCCCTCCGCGTCTCGTATCCCAGCGAGGAAGTCGTGCTCATCCCAGTCTCAGGTCAATGATTTAACAAACAAACTATGAAAATGAAATACGTGCTCACCATCACAATCATCGCGTTGTTGCCGATCGCAGCATTCGCACAAACACCGGCTGCGCCGCCACAGCCGCCGCGCCCGCCGCATCCACCAGGGATGCCGGGACATCACGAATCGGGAATGCCAGGACATCACGAGAAAGGTCCCAAGGTTCCGGTCACCTATCTCGGTGTGGACACATCGCAGGTGCCAACTGTCGTGAGTGACCAGCTTGGTTTGGCGAAAGGCTTCGGGTTGGTTGTTGATTATGTAGAGCCGAACAGCCCCGCTGCGACTGCTGGCGTTCAGCAAAACGACATCCTCAAAATGCTAAACGACCAAATTCTGATCGAGCCGAGTCAATTGCGAAAGCTCCTGCAAACTTTCTCCGACGGAACGGAAGTGACGCTCACCGTCTTGCGCAAGGGGCAGGAGCAAAAGCTCACCGCTAAACTTGCCAGGAAAGAAGTGTCGCAGCGACACAGTGCCTTTCCTGGGGGCAACCACGACTGGCATTGGGATTTCGATGCCAAAGGCGAGCTGAGCGACCAAATGCAAGAGCTCAAGGAACAACTCAAAGAACAATTAGGCGATCAACGCGGCATTATCCGCGATGCAGTGACGCAAGCCCACGAAGCTGCCAGACGCGCGCGTGACGATGCCCGTCGTGCAGCGGACCAGCTTCGGATCTTTTTTGAAGACGACGGCGCGGTCAAGGCCAGCAAGATCGATCTGAGAAAAGCGCAGATTGTTTTCTCGGACGACAAAGGCGAGCTCAAATTGGCGAACGTCGACGGGAGAAAACTGCTCACGGTGAAGGATCCGCAAGGCAAACTGCTTTTCAGTGGTCCAGTCGAAACCAAGGAAGACCTCGACAAAATGCCGGCCGACGTACGTGAACGTTACGACCGCTTACAACAAAATGACTTGCCCACAGTCACGCCGCGATCCGACACAGACAACGCGGACGAAGCCGATATGGACGATGCAGATGATCAGGATGATGATGACGACGAGGAGACTGGAGAAGTATCGCAGCAGGTTTCGTTTCGATCGTCTCCCGGCGAGATGATTCCGCAAACAATCTCCTTTTGACCGGTAGAGAGAACTCCGCCGAGCACGTCAACTTGGCCTGGCCAGCACTCGGCGGAGTTTTTGGTTTGCATGTTGTAGAGTCCGCTTGTCCTCAGAGGAGTTTGTCTGATTGGATTTGAGGACTGCGCTGAGGACAGCGCACCCTACAGGAGGTGAAAATCACGTTCGCCATTTTTCTTGCCGTTAAAAACCCGAATGTCTATAACGGACACGCGTGCTGCTACGGGTCTTGTTGCTCACCGGAATCATTGCGTTCGTATCTCCGCTGCTTGGTCGAACGTCGTCGCCTGCGGCGGCGCCGTCGCTCGAGCAACGCGTGGCTGATCTTGAAGCGTACGTAACCAATTCGCCGCGCGGGGTAGATATCGGCTCGGCCAGCAGCTCGAACATCGCTGCGCCTGGTCCGAGTTACAACGCATGGATGATGACGTGCGCGGCGCTGGTACTTTTTATGACGTTGCCAGGCCTGGCGCTCTTTTATGGCGGACTCGTTCGAGCGAAAAATGTGCTGTCCGTGCTGGCGCAATGTCTCGGCATTGCCGGACTGGTGACCATACTCTGGTGGGCAGTCGGTTACTCGCTCGTTTTTTCGCGCGGGTGTCCCTTTGTCGGCGGATTAAAGTTTGCATTTTTGCACGGGGTCGATGCGCACCCGAACTCTGATTATT
>DATDAJ010000344.1:0-2273 GCA_036525475.1 Candidatus Udaeobacter sp. | reverse complement strand
CGGATTTACGCGCGCAGATGGTTCGCCACTCCCGACAACGCAACTCGCCGAATATCGAGACAGCGTGCACGGACGAGCATTGCTCGTGCGCGGTGATCTCGGCGCGCCCGCATGCAACACCTGCCACGGCAATCACGCTGCCAGCCCGCCCGGCGTCGCGCAGGTAAGCCGGAGCTGCAGTCTTTGCCACTCGGCCAACGCCAGTCTGTTTGACGGCAGCAAACACAAGCAGGCGTTCGATCAACATAACTGGCCCGAATGTGGCCAGTGCCATAACAATCATGCGATTGCCAAGACGCATGACTCGATGCTGTCGACCGGACCCGGCCAGTTATGCGGCGATTGCCATCGCGAATACGCCAAGGCCACCCCGGACTGCATTAAGACTGCAGACTATTTTCACGACACGATCACTCAACTCGACCGGGCGCGGACACGATTCATCGCGGTTTCGGAAAAGATCGCAGCCAGAGGCTTGGATGTGGAGCCGATCAATAACCAACTAACAGAACTTGGGGATGCGTTGAAGAAATCGCGCACATATGTGCATTCGTTCAGCCGAAACACCTTTCAGCAGGTCGCCGCGCCGGGCGAAGAGGCTGTCAAACGCACCGACGCGCTCGTAAATAAAGCCAGCGAAGAATTTAAATTCCGTCAGATTGGTCTCGTTGTGAGCATCGGCTTTATCGGACTTCTGATGCTCGCGATTTATTTGAAGCTTCGGCAGATGGAAAAATAACGCGCTATCGGAAGTCAGGCTGCCAGCCTGACTCGGCGGGCAAGCTGCCAGCTTGCCAATTCATCCTCGATCCTCGGCACGCTGGCAGCGTGTCGGCCAAGACAGCCAAGCTGGCTGTCCTCCATTTTTCGCTTTTCTCGATTTTGCGCATTTGGCAGGATGCGGTGCTGACAGAGTTTGAACCGATGGAGCCAGGCGAACCAGAAAACGGGAGGCGGTTCTTTCCAAGCGGCGCGATTTTCTTTTTTGCGCTTCTGATTGCGTTCTACGCGGCGCTTTGGCTGGTCGTTTACTGGATCATGGTCGCGCGGGCATGAACAAGCTGAGCGCCACGCAATTGGAGAAGCGGATCATCTGGGTGGCGCTCGCGTTTGTTGCGGTGCTTTTGGCGCTGTCCGCGTTGGCGATCAATTTGTTTCACATTGGCCTGCCGACTTGCCTCACCGATGTCAAACCGTTCCAGAAAGGCGAATTGATCGCGCATTCGCCGACGCATTACGAGCTGCATTACGTTGCGCGGATGTGGAAATTCGAGCCGGAAGACGTCACAATTCCGGCAGGATCGACGGTAGATATTTATCTCAGTGCCGCCGACGTGACGCATGGTCTGATCATGCTGGGTACCAATCTCAATCTGATGGCGGTGCCCGGCGTGGTGAACTATGCGCGGGTCAAATTCGATAAGCCCCGCTCATATCAAGTGCTCTGCCACGAATTTTGCGGCACCGGCCACGACCGCATGGCTTCCAGGTTTAACGTGGTGGACGCGGCAACATTCGCCGCAAAGCCGAGCCCGCCGGCCGTAGCCGAGCCGACGCATCCAGGGTACAAAATCCTGGATGCAAATCTGTGCACAACATGCCATTCACTTGACGGTCAGCCAGGCATTGGGCCGACATTCAAGGGCTTGTACGGTCGAACCGAAAAGTTGAGGGACGGCGCAAGCATCACCGTGAATGACCCTTTTATTCGTGAAAAAATCCTTCACCCCGAAGCAAAAGTGGTAGCAGGCACATTTGAGCAGGAAATGCCCAAAACGGATCTCAGCGATGAGGAGATCGAGGAAGTCATCGAGTACCTCAAAACCGTTAGATAACGCTAAACTCATATTGGAATAAAACTGTCATGTTGAGCGAAGCGAAACATCTCTGGCCATTGCCTCGGATACACAAAGAAATCAGAGATTCTTCGCTACGCTCAGAATGACACTTGCGGATGGTATGAATGCTAGCAAACCAAAGATCGATATCGAGCCGGGGCTCCGGAAAATGATCCTGATCGAGATCATTTTCCCGATGGTGCTGTTGATCCTTGGAATTTATCACGGGTTGATGCAGGTGCTTTACCGCGCCGGAATGATTCGCAGCTCGCAATTTCTCGGGCTGAGTTATTTCCAAGGCTTAACGCTGCACGGTGTCGTAAACGCGATCGTGTTCACCACTTTCTTCGCCGTGGCCTTTGGTTACGCGATCATTCGTTATTACCTCCGCCGGTCGCTCAACATGAAAGTGGCCTGGTTGTCGTTTGGATTGAT
>DATDAJ010000343.1:0-2839 GCA_036525475.1 Candidatus Udaeobacter sp. | reverse complement strand
CGTTTATGTTTCACACTACCGCCGGGCTCGATCGCGATCAGTTTTTTCTCGCGACCTGAATCGCGGACGCCTAACGCCGCGGCAATTGTTGCTCCTCCAACAAACGCGCCGATTTCGAGAATGGCGCCGGAGCAAAGCTTCGCGAAATGATAAATCAAAATCAGAACGTCCAGATGGAGCATGGAGTATTTGTCGCGGATCTTCATCAGCTCCGAATGAATTGGCTCGTGACGGTACGCCATCAGCCTGTGCATCAGATCCAGGCATTCGTTATCCATTCTCGTCCTCGTCCTCGCGCTCGAATTCTTCTTCCCGTGCCGCTTCTCGGACCACTGACGAGGATGACGAATCGAAACGCGTAATCAGCTTCGTGAGCATCGAAGCGATCCGTAGCAAGAGCCGTTTGCCATCCCCGATCTCTTCTGATTTGCAAATCCCTTTTGCGACCAGTGCATCCAAGCAACCTGCGCATTCCGTGACCGAACCGGGTGCGTCATCGAAGAACTTCGCTCGCGTTTGCCGTTGGCGTCGCCCATTGCCTTCAGCTGTATTTAGCAACGCGGAGAGACTGGCGCGGTCAAGCTGATCGGAAACTTCAGCGATTCGAGCGCTGGTCGGACATTGCTTGATCTTTGCTAGTAGGCTTGTCACCCATGTGACAAAACGAAGCTCCAGCTGATAAACATCGAGATTTTCATGATCAAAATGCGTCCTCACTTTAAGCTCCTACTCGTCCTCCTTCTCCTGATCGGCAATCTCGCCGGCTCTCCGCTGCCCCGTTGCGAGGACGACGACGAGGACGAGCACGAAGGCGATCTTTCCAATCACAACACTGTTTCACGGCTTTCGCTTTTTAACTGGGCTTGGCTTAACCGCGGGTGAACGCGTTGGGGCGACTGTCGCGCCGGGCGAGGCGGTCTCTGCCGGGGTTGAAACGCGAAATGCGAACGTCGGCGACGGCGCCGGAGACGGTGTTCCCGGAGGAGTCGACGAAGGAGACGGCGTCCCGCTCGGAGACGGCGAAGGACTCGGAGTCGGGCTGGGAGTGGGGGAAGGGATTATGTTTTCCCAACGATGCAACGGCACACTCGCGCCGCCGATCTCTTTTACCAGCGTTTCGCAACGCGCGTGGATTTTGTCCAAGTCAGGAGGACCAAATGGCTTCTCAGCCGTTCCCGGGAAAATAATGTAACTCACCTTCAGATCGCTGACCGGCCGATTGTAGGCTGTTGCCAGGGTGTTGAGTTCTTTTGCGATGCGCAGCGACGCCTCGCCGACTTTGTTGTTGGGACCGACATCTCCGACGATCACAGGGTAAATGGCATCGCCGAAAACCACGACCGCGTAATCGCCCACTTTAACCGGATCGGGGCCCCGGGTAAACGTGCCCGGCACCACGATGAACGGATCGATCGCGCCGATCAGAAAACTAAACTTCTTCAGCGTGCCAATCTCGGCGCGCAACTCAGCGATTGCGTTGCGCAGCTCGCGTTTGCGCGCAGGCGCGGTACTTGCCAGCACGTACTCGTCTTCTGCGCTTTTCAATCGCTGTTCAGTCCCGGAGAGATACGGGTTGGGCGCGTCGGTTTTCTTGTCCCAACGATAACTGGTCGCCGGCTTGAAATTCGCCGGGGCACCGGTCCCAGCAGGCAGCCGATCGGAATCGGACCCGTCGGCGTCGACATCCATCTCGGCCTGGAGGAGAAGCGCTTTCCGATGGGTTTGCGGATGCTGAAGCTGTAGAACGGTCTGGCAATCGAAAAAGTTATGCCGCGATAAAAGCAGATCGAGACGGCCAAGGTTCTCGCGCAGCATTCTGACTTTCGTGTCGTAAAGCTGCGCGAACAGCGGCGAAACGGATTCAGCTGACAACATCGACGCCAAACCGGGTAAAAGCGTTGGCAGTTGGGGACTGACTTTCGCCAGTTCCTCGATCGTTTTGTTCGGTGAAGGTACATGCGCCAGCAGCTTGAGATCCAGTACGTAACTCTCAGGTTGGATACGTTCGGTTGCAGCATCGGCGCCCGGAGCCGTCTCAACGGTGGAGTGAAATGTGATGCCGTTGAAAAGTTTCGCGGTGTCCAACTTTCCCGTGATCACCGGCGACCGGGTTGCCGTCGGAGCCGGCGTCGGCGTTTCGGATACCTCAATGGGCGCGAAGCGTTGCAGTCGCTCAAGCGAGATCCAGCGATAGACAATCGCGGCGAAAATCGCGGCGAATAGAACCAGAACCAACCGCCGCCACGTACGAAGGCGAATTTTTCCCACGCGATTACTTTCTGACCCAGACGACGATCGCTGCAATAATCCCGATCACGCTCAGCACTGACATCATGCCAGCAGGCATGATCCTGCCGGTATGAAAGAATTTGGGCACGAACTGCCCAGCCAGCAAAACCGAGATGATCAGCGCAGTCGCTAATCCGGCGACGCGGTGTTCAGGCAAAAGAAATGCCGCTACGAGCAGCAAAACCCCTGTGATCGCCCCGGCAATAATCGACGCCGTGCTGCCGGCCTTAACGTAGCCGATAATGCCACCGACGATCGTGAGCAGGCCAAAAATAATGAAATAAATCTTTGCCGCTTCCATTGGAACGCGCCACTTGGTAAGCCAACTGGACGCCGCTGTCCAGCTAGACTGTAGCCACGCGCCTGTGGCGCGTCGGGAGAGTGCGCGCGATCCTACTACAGCGGCGTGCGCACGCTCGCATCATTGTAGAATTCGATTTGCCGCCCGCCGAGGCGCCGGATAACGCGCCAGCCATGGTTGGTTGCAAATTCACGGATTTCCTCTTCCGACATCTCCCGCAGAACCCGCAACTCCGCAGGCTGGGTGACG
>DATDAJ010000342.1:0-5634 GCA_036525475.1 Candidatus Udaeobacter sp. | reverse complement strand
CTCGTCGAGCGCGCGCCGCCGGTGGTTCCGACACCAACCTTGGAAAATCCAACCAAGCCGGAGAGCGCTGTGTTCACGCTGAATTGGCTCTCGGCCACCGGCACTGGAATTCTGCTTGCCGCAATGATCGCCGGACTGGTGATGCAATTTTCGCCGGCCGAAATGCTGCGCGCATATCTGAAAACGATTTTCCGCGTCCGGTTTTCGCTGCTGACAATCGCCGCGATGCTCGCCCTCGGTTACGTGACACGCTACTCGGGTGCGGACGCGACACTAGGGTTGGCACTGGCGAAAACGGGAAATCTTTATCCGTTCTTTGGCACTTTTGTTGGCTGGCTGGGCGTGGCGCTCACCGGCTCAGACACGGCGTCTAACGTCCTCTTCGGCGGATTACAAAAAATCACCGCCGGCCAACTCGGCATTAGCCCGACGCTGATGGCTGCGGCAAACAGCTCAGGCGGCGTGATGGGGAAAATGGTGGATGCCCAAAGTATCGTCGTCGCCAGCACAGCAACCAATTGGTATGGCCACGAAGGAACCATTTTGCGTTACGTGTTCTTTCACAGCCTCGCGCTGGCGGCGCTGGTGGGAATTTTGGTTTCGCTGCAGGCCTATGTGTTTCCGTTCACCGAAATTGTGGTGAAATAATTCCCAGCTGGTTACGTCAGTTGCCGCAACGTTTTCTCCAGCTCGTTCAGCCCGTCGATTTCCGCTACGGTACGCTGCAACGACTGCATCGCGACAGCGACGTGCTTGAGGAAATGTTTGTGACCCTTGACCAAGCCGAGAAATCCGTAAGCACCTAACGCTTGCATCAGACGTTGCATGGCGCAGAGCCGTAACTTGAGATCGAAATCGCCGTTGGTCGCGATACCGTTTTCGAGCTGACGCCCGCGATAATGTGCCGTCAACTCCGCGTGCTCGCTTTCCGGAAGATCGACATAAGGGTCATAAAGGAGCGAGGCGAGATCGTATTCGGCAAGACCGGGTCGCATTCCCTGGAAATCGATCAGGTGCGCCTGACTGTTTCGGATGATGATGTTCTGCGATTGAAAATCGCGGTGCACCAAGACTCTCGGAAACGATGCCAGGCGATCTGCGATTTCCTGCAGCGCAGGCAGGGACGCCAGCTGCGCGAGCTTTTCTTTCTCGGTTTTGAATAAACGGCCGAGGCAATTTTCGAAAAAATAATTCTGTTCCCACAGGTAAAGCTCAGAATTGAACTCGGCCGGCAAATGCTGCTTTATCTCGATGCAAACCGATTCGGGCAAGGCGTGCAGCGCGGCGATTTGATCGAGGGCGGATTCGTAGAACGCGCGGCGCACCAGCCAGGTTTCGTCGCGATAACTGTAGAGGTCGCGCTCGCCAAGGTCTTCCAGCCAGATCAAACCTTCGTCAGCGTCGTGAAAGTAAATCTCCGGCACACGAATTCGGTGCTCGGTAAGAAAATTCGCGATCGTCACGTAATGGCGATTTTCTTCCCGCTCCAGATTGTATTTCACTAAAATGAGCGCCTGCTCCGGCGAGCAACGGATCCGATAGAATTTGCGGTCCGACCCACCCTTTTGAATGGGTGCGATTTTTATCTCCCCAACATCCAACCGCGGAAAGTGCTTCCGCGTTCGTCGAACAAGCAGGTCCGTTCTCATAAATTCAGATGTCGATGTCGCGATGGATGCCAGTGACCTTTTTTCGGGAGCGGACAATACAAGCCTCCAAGTGACTTTGGGAAGCAATTTCTGCATCCGGCCACAAAATTGTGTCTTCCAGAATCGCATCCGCTCCGACGCGGCAGTTCGACCCAACCACAGAACACCCGCGAACTTGCGCGGTCGGATCGACATGGGCGCTTTTCGCGACCGCCTCGGCCCAATCGCCCGTTTTCACGTAGGCCGGTCGCCAATGTTCGTTCGAAATCATCCGGTGGACATCGAAATACTCCTTGCGCGACCCTATGTTGAACCATTTTCCGTCGTTCATGACCACGCCGCCGATTTTTGCTCCCTCGCTTATCCAATCCGCAATGATCGGAATAAACGAGATTTTTTTGTGCGGCGGAATCCGCTCGAAAATCGACGGGTTCCAAACGGCGATATTGGCAAAATCAAAATTTCCTGCGACGCCGTAGCGGTTGCTGATGTCCACGACACAGCGATCGCGCAAAGCGACAGCGGTAGCCAAGCCGGTGTGACGCAAAGCGAGGGTCACATCGTTTCTCCGGCCAAAATGTTCATCGATCAAAGGTTGCAGTTCGACGTCGGTTAAAATATCGCCGCTGTAGGTCAGGAACGGTTCGTTGCCGAAATGACTTTCTGCGTTCTTGATGCCGCCGCCCGTTTCGAGCAGATCCGGTTCGTGAATGAGCGTAGTGGGAAAGCCAGCATACTCGCGCGCCGCAAAGAAATTTTGGAATAATTCCGGAAGCCGGTGCGTGTTGATGACGAATTTGTTCACTCCGACGCCTATCAAATGATCGAGCGCGAAAGTAACGAGCGGTTTTTGAAAGATCGGGATGAGCGGCTTGGGGAGCTCATCGGTCAATGGACGCAAGCGCGTGCCAAGACCCGCTGCCAAAACGAATGCCTGAGTGATTTCGTTCACGAGCAGAAAATCGAGAGGTTCTTCCCGCCTACGCTAAAGCTACGGCCCGGCAGGCGACTTCATTCACAATGGTACAGACAGGCTAGGTACGCTTGCTACCGCAGGTAAAGCGTCCGCGTGCCGAAGTCGATGATGCCATGGTGCCGTCGCAGCGTTTCTGCACCGAGCAACCCGGCGACCGGCGGCGATCCTTCCAACAATCCGTCGTGAATGAGTCCTTCAAGGTCTATCACACCCACGTCCTTGCCCCTGATATTGACCGAGCCAACGGTTAGCTTGCGAATGTTCGCCACGCGCACGCCGCGCTCTTTCAGGTTCACGGCCGAGGAGCTATATGGCGTCTCACGAGTGGCAATTCGCATCCTTCGGACGAACGAACGGTGCAATAGCGTAGTGAACGACCCCGTATCAACCATGAGCTTTGCCGCTTGTCCGTTCACCGATCCGTTTACATACAAGTTGTAACCATCGCTGACCTGAATCGGAACAGCGCGTAAACCGCGCCGGCTGAAACCGGGGAAACTCCCGAGGACATTTGGATCGGTCTTCAGAATTAGTAGCTGCTTTTCACAGTCCAGAACCGCTTGTGTGGGGAAAAGGATGTCTGCACCTATGATCCCGTCGATCTGAGGTTCGCGCGCCATTCGCGCAGCGCGCGCGGAACCGCCGAGATCCACCGTGACCACCGGCTCATCGACAAGAGTCAGTCCGCCGATTCGCAGTTCCCGCGCGATCGCCACATTGTTGAATGCGCCGTTGATTTGGACGCGAGCGGGCAAACTTGATTCGGCGGTGATCGGTTTGAGCCGAAAATGTTCGCGGCGATTCAGGGCAATCGCGCTCACGGGGGCACCGCTATCGACCGTCAACCAGGCGGGTTTTCCGTTAATGAAGGCACGCAGCAACAAATGATTTTGTCGCGAGCGGACGAGCGGTAATGCTTCAAACTGCGGCGCTGTCCGCGCGGAAGCGCCAAGCGACGTGGCAGCCAATTCGATGGTCAAACCCAGCGCAGCGCCGCAAACCCACAGCAAGCGTGGTGCGCGCAGCAGATGATTTGAGGTCATCGGTGGCGGGGAGATTACACGCTTATTTTTAGCCGTAAACAAGTTTGCGCGGCTTTTTGCCGTTGCAGTGCAGGCATGACTGATGATTAACTCCTCCGGCAAGTCCAGCCGATCAAATGACGACTGCAGTAACCGAGGCACCTGCGAGCAATCAGAAGTTCGTTCGCGGACTTGGCCTGCTCGACTCAACGATGCTCGTGGCGGGCTCGATGATCGGTTCGGGAATTTTCATTGTGTCGGCGGATATTGCGCGGCTGGTTGGCTCTGCCGGGTGGCTGCTTGTGGTGTGGGCGGTCACAGGCGTGCTCACGATTGTCGCCGCGCTCAGCTACGGCGAGCTCGCCGCAATGATGCCGCGGGCCGGCGGCCAATATGTTTACCTGCGCGAGGCGTACAGTCCGCTGTGGGGATTTCTCTATGGCTGGACGCTGTTCCTCGTGATACAGACCGGAACAATTGCCGCAGTCGCAGTGGCATTCGCGCGATTTCTCGGCGTGCTAACTGACTTAGTGTCGCCGACGCAATGGATTGTCTCGCCAATCACGATCTCCCAACGGTACGCGCTCAGCCTTTCTACCCAGCAACTGGTCGCAATCTTGATCATCGTTCTCCTTACGTTCGTAAATACGCGCGGATTGGAGTTGGGTAAGCTAATCCAGAATGTTTTTACCTCGGCGAAGACGTTGTCACTCATGGCGTTGATCGCGCTGGGCATTTTCGTGGGACGCAACGCCAACGCGCTGCATGCTAATTTCACGAATTTCTGGACACCGACCGGAGTTTCTCCGGTTACATCGGATCTGCCGTTCGTCGGTGCTGTCTCTGCGGCTGGCGGCGCGCTTGGGATGTTGATCGCAGTTTGTGTTGGCCAAGTCGGTTCGCTGTTTTCCTCAGACGCGTGGAATAACATTACGTTTACTGCTGGTGAGGTGCGCGAGCCGCGGCGAAACATTCCGTTGTCGCTTTTATTCGGCACTGCCTTGGTCATCACATTGTATCTGCTGGCGAACGTGGCTTATCTCTGTGTGCTGCCGTTGGAAAAAATCCAGCACGCTCCGGATGATCGCGTCGGCACCGCGGCGATGGAGGTAATGTTCGGCGGCGCAGGCGCTGGGATCATGGCGGTCGCCATTATGGTCTCTACATTCGGGTGTTGTAATGGACTGATTCTGGCAGGAGCGCGTGTGTATTACGCAATGGCGCAGGATGGATTGTTCTTTAAAGCGACAGCGCGGCTCAATTCGAAACACGTGCCTGCCACGGCTCTCGTGATGCAAGGAATCTGGACTGCGGTGCTCGTGCTCCCTCGCACGCGAAACGTTGACGCCACAAGCGGAGCCGTGAGCTACGGCAATCTTTACAGTAATCTCTTGGATTACATTATCTTCGCGGCTCTGATTTTTTATGTGCTGACAATCGCGGGGATATTCGTGCTTCGTAGAACGCGGCCAGACGCCGAACGTCCGTACCGCGCATTGGGTTATCCGATTCTACCGGCGCTGTACATGGTGGGCGCCACGGCAATCATGCTCGTTCTGCTCGCCTACAGAGCACAAACCACGTGGCCGGGTTTAGTGATCGTGCTGACGGGCGTGCCGATTTATTTTCTTTGGAAAAAAACAAATCAATTTCGAAGCGGAACCGGCCAGCCGCCCGCTAGCTAGCGAAGGAGAATACAACGCAATGGCAGGTTTATTCGCAAAAAAATCGTTGGAGCGGCTCATGACAGAGGCGCAGGACGTCGGGGAACATAGCCTCAAACGGTCCCTCGGGCCGATTAACCTGGTCATGCTGGGTATTGGAGCAATCATCGGTGCGGGTCTGTTTGTGCGAACTGCCGCGGCAATCGCCGATCGTGCGGGTCCTTCCGTGGTGCTCGCCTTCGTTGTCGCAGGAATCGGCTGCGCATTTGCCGGCCTGTGTTACGCCGAGTTTGCGTCAATGATCCCAGTCGCCGGCAGCGCCT
>DATDAJ010000341.1:0-2593 GCA_036525475.1 Candidatus Udaeobacter sp. | reverse complement strand
AGTTGCTGACGAAGCAATAGCCATTTCTTGGCGTCTGAGACAAACGCCCTACAGCATCTGACGTTTCTGAACGGTTATCGGTGAGCCGTCGGCAATGAACGCGGAGCGTGGCGGCTGACTTAACACTTCGGCGAATTGCTCGCCGCAGAGAGTTGCAACATCGGCCTTGAATTCAAAGCCGGTAGCGTTCCAAATCTTCCAAGGCGGATGTTCCACACGATATTCGCTGCAGCCTTCGCGCAAGGCGGTGTAACCCCAATAGTGTTCGGTGATAAATTCAGCGTGCGATCCTGCCGAAATTGCTTGCGGCTCGCCGGCCGCATTCATTTTCAGCGATTCCCACTTGCGACCGCGTCGCCACGAGTATTCCACTTTCAGATTTTTATCGACGTGTTCGATTTCGTGTTTCATCGGGACGGCAAGATAATTTTCTCCGTAAAACCTCCGGGCTACGACAGCGATTGCGCGACGCGGCACAAGTTCCCGGATGAAAACCACGCCACGCCGCCATGTGTCCGCCGATTTTCGCCGGACGTAGAAGCGCAAATTTACTTCTTCGAAGTCGCGGTGCAGCGGAATCGGAAGACCGAGGAGGCGCGTGTCGAGAAACAGAAACCCAACGACGCTAAGGAAAGTCTCACCGTTTTCGAAATCGATTTCGGTTTCGGCCGGAACCAACGGCGTGATCAGCCGAGGATCGACCACATAATTCAGCATCGCCAAATAACGCCAGTTGGCCGTGAGAAATGGTTGCACGCTTTGCGGTGCGACGATCAGAGATCGCCGCTACAAGCATCAATTGCAGTTCGATCTTCCGATCACTGCAGCAGTCTTTCCAAAGATGGACTGGGTTGCGTGCCGAGCGCTGTCGCGCGCGCGTAATGTTCCTTGGCAAGTTCCCTTGATGAAGGCTGCGTCGTGATGAGAATCACCGCGAGATTAAAATGCGCGTCTGCGTAATTCGGATCTTCCGCGATGGCTTGAAGCATCTCCTTTTCTGCCTCCTGCTGTCGGCCTTTTTGGCTGGCAGTAATACCGAGATAATTGTGCGCGGTGGCACTGTTTGGATTCAGCTCGATTGCTTTTTTTAATTCTTTCAGCGCATCGTCGAACCTCGACTGGCGATAATGAACAATGCCGAGCGTAGTGAGCACAAAATCGTCATTCGGCGCAATGGCCAGGGCTTTCTTGAGCGTTGATTCCGCGGATTGGATCTTGCCGGTGCGAAAGTAAACCACGCCAAGATTGGATAGCGCGTGGAGGTTTTTGGGATCTTTCGCCAGGACTGTCTGATACTGCTTTTCCGCTGTTCGATAATTGCCCTGCTCAACGTTCTTCCGGGCGGCGACCGCAACCTCCTGAAGTTCGTTTGGCAAAGCCTCAGGGGCGGCTGTTGCCGTCGCATTCGATTTGCCGGAGGCTGCCGTCGATTTCTTTTCGAAAACAAAACTCATTTTGAATACACCGGCCTTCTCGTTCGAGATTGAGACTACGGGTTGCCTGAACAAAGCGAGCTCTTCGGCGGTTAACTTCGTTACGGGTTGGGCAAGGAATCCGATCTGTTTGTTCAGCAAGTCTGATCGCACTTTGAGTCTGTCCAACTCCGCCAGCACCAGCTTCCACGCCTCATCGCGTCGCGCTTCTTCCTGGCGTTCACGAACAACTATATTTCTCAGCAGTTCGTTCTCTCTCGCAAGCTGGGATGAATCCTCGCTCTTTGCTCCTGCCAGCTTGGCGGCTTGAAGTTCTGTGCCCGCGTGTTCCAGCTCAACATCGAGCTCCGCGGCCCGGGCCGCCAGATAGTGGTTTCTATTCTGGGTTTCAGTTAGCTGCTGTTGAAGCTGCGCCATTTGTCGCTCCATCTCGGCCAATTTCTCGGTGCTTTTCGGATCGCCCTCACTGAGTTTCCTGACTTTCTCCTCCGCGGTTGCAAGCTTCTGTTGCAAATCATTCTTATCGGCGACGAGCGACTGAAAACGCTGTTCTGATTCCTTCGCCGATTTCAGTTGGGAGAACGCGTCATCGCGTTCCCGCTCGAGCGCAATGATATGATTGTTTGCCTCGGCGAACTTTGCCTGAGTATGGTCCCTTTGGTTTTCCGCAGTCACACGCGCTTGATCGGCTGCGGCAACGGCTCCTTTTAATTGTGCAACTTCGGCGCGTAACTGCTGCTGTTCCTTGTCACTGTTACCTTCCAATCCCTGCGAAGGCTTTGATTCCTGAAGCTGCACGAGCTGGTCGCGCGTCTGACGTTCTGAATTCTTTGCCTCATCGAGATCGTTCCGGGTTCGCTCCAGTTTGGAATTTGTCTCGTTCAAACGAGTATCGACTACTTCTTTTTCTTTTCGCGCCGTCTCCAGATCCCCGCGCGTCTTGTCTAGCGCCGCTTGTAGCTCAGCGACTTTGTCACGCAAGTTCTTTGTCGCGCCTTTTGCGGTATCCCACGACCGTCCGCTCACGGTCTCGCTGGGTTGGGGCGCCAACGCTTCGGGACCAGGCTCAGACCAGGCGTCACTCTCAGGCGCTGCGGGCGCAATATCGGGCAACGGACTGGCGCTGGCGTTGAGTTGGGTTTGCCTTGTGATTCGCTGCT
>DATDAJ010000340.1:0-5330 GCA_036525475.1 Candidatus Udaeobacter sp. | reverse complement strand
CCAAACTGGTGGAAGCGAAACTGGAAATGGTTCGTGCCGCTGGGCTGTTTCAGTGTGGCGCTGCTGTTTCTCGCGTTCATTGGATCAATCCTATTGATCGTCTTCAGCGCGATGAAATCGACCGATGTTTATAGGGAGGCATTGGCCCGCGCCAAGGCGGATCCCGCGGTGATTGAAGCTCTCGGTTCGCCTATCAAGGACGGATTTCTCGTGTCGGGAAACACAAACGTGAACGGCGCGTCTGGTGAATCCAACCTGGCGATTCCCATCTCCGGTCCCAAGGGAAAAGGGACAATTTACGTGTCCGCAACCAAATCACTCGGGCGTTGGAATTATTCCGGCCTCGTCGTTGAAGTCGGACACACGCATGAACGCATCGATCTTCTTCAAAAGTCGGCGCCGTCCAATTCACCTTGATTACCAGGACCGGTAGGCAGGTGGAACGCGTTGTCCCTTGGCCCGCCGTAGCCTTGGCGAAGGCGGCTCAACGCGTTGGAAACTGCCGCTCTGCGGCCTGGAATTTTCTGCACTAACAGAGCTTTGGAAAGTTGGCCTTCGGCGATTCCATCGTCTTGAGGACAAGACGATCCACCTTGGCAACGGTTTACGTCTGACGCTGTCCGGTTACCTTGGAAGATGTCGATCTCTGAGGAGCAAGTAAAGAACGCGTTGAAGGCGGTGAAATATCCCGGCTTCACTCGTGACATCATTTCATTCGGATTGGTGAAGTCGATCCAGATCGATAATGGCGACGTTAAAGTGCAACTCGCGCTCGCGACGAATGATCCAAACGTCCCGGCCACAATCAAAAATGATGCGGAACGCGCCTTGAGCACGATCGAAGGCATTCGCAGCGCCAAAGTTTTGATCGATATCCATGCGCCTCCTGGCGGCGCAGGGACGGGCACGGTCACGGCGCGGATTCCGGGCGTCAGACACGTAATCGCGGTGGCAAGCGGTAAAGGCGGCGTAGGCAAATCAACAGTCGCGGCAAATCTTGCAGTTGCGCTGGAGCAAACGGGCGCACGCGTCGGTCTGTGTGATTGCGACATTTATGGTCCGAGCATTTCGCTAATGTTTGGCACGCGCGAGCGGCCCACGGCGACGGATGAGAATATGATCGTCCCCATCGAGCAATACGGGTTGCGGCTGATGTCGATGGGATTTCTGCTGGACGACACTTCGCCGGCTATTTTGCGCGGACCAATGGTGACGCGTTACACGCAACAATTTCTGCGGCAGGTCGAATGGGGCGAACTGGATTATCTGGTGCTCGATCTTCCGCCCGGCACGGGCGACATCCAGTTAACCATCGTGCAGACCGTCGCGTTGTCGGGAGCGATCATCGTAACGACGCCGCAGGAAGTAGCTTTGATCGACGCGCGCAAGGCAGCAACCATGTTCGAAAAGGTGAACGTGCCGGTAATCGGCCTGATCGAGAACATGAGTTACTTCCTCTCGCCGTCGGATAAGAAACGTTATGATATTTTCGGCTCAGGCGGCGGCGAACGGGAAGCCAAGCGGTTGCGTGTTCCATTGCTCGGGCAGGTTCCGATCGACATCGCTACGCGCGAGGGTGGCGATCGCGGGATCCCAATCGTTAGCGAGGATCCGCAATCCCCCGTCACTGCCGAATTTAAGCGGATTGCCGAAGAAATTCGCAAAACGCTGCCCTGAACAAGGCACCCGCGACGCCCGCCGGAAATAGAGGTCTAAATAAATTCTGCGATTCACTCGTCCAATTCCGGTGTTGATATTATTGCGGCTACCAGGCCATTCGGAGTTGACTAGGTGGAGATCTTATGAAAGTAGAACCGGACATGTCCCCTTCGGAAGCAGATCAGGTGCAGTTCGTCAAAGAGTCGGCGCTCTACAAGGAATTCCTCGCGGAGCGCGCAGAAATTTTGAAGCACAAGTGGATCGAGAGCGAAAAGGCCGGGAAAGACATCGGCTTTGAAAGAGCTCTGCTGGATTGGATCGTGAAACATCGCTCCAACTGGCGAGAGCGACGACGAAAGGAGGCGCGCACCGAACAGGCCGCCTCCTAATTTTTGTACCTTTAAGGCGATCCCGCGAGGTCGCCAAGGACCGTGAAACCAAAACAGAATCCAACCGCCGGCGTCCCGATCATGGACGCGGAAGCAATTCGTAAGGCACTGCGCCGGATTGCGCATGAGATCATCGAGGGAAACCCGAACCTCGAAAGTGTAATGCTCGCAGGGATTCCGTCGCGCGGTATCGAGATCGCGCGCCGAATCGCGGCTTTCATTCGCGAGATCGAGAAAGCTGATGTCGATACCGGCGTCATCGATGTCGCGATGCATCGTGATGACGTCGGCACGCGCAAGGAATTGCCCGTGGTGCATGCGTCGAAACTTCCGGTACCGCTCGAGGACCGGACGGTGATCATTGTCGATGACGTCCTTTATACCGGTCGCACCGTGCGTGCGGCGATGGATGCAATCAATTCATTTGGCCGTCCCGCGCGTATTCAGCTTGCTGTACTGGTCGATCGCGGCCATCGCGAGCTGCCAATTCGTCCCGATTACATCGGCAAGAATTTGCCGACAGCGACGCGCGAACAAATTCAGGTGCGCCTGCAAGAAACCGATAATAAAGCGGACGCAGTATGGCTGGAAAGAGAATGAATATGAAAGCAAGTTTTCCGGGTAGCGCACGCGTCTCGCGTGTTGGTTGCGGCGTCGCGCCGAAACGGTCTTTCCTTGTCCATCGCCTAGTTGCCTGTCGTGAAGGTCAAACAAAAGTTCGCGGTCGCGAGGACGCACCCGCCAGCACGCGAGACGCGTGCGCTACCCAGAACCGATGACTACGCGCTGGACACGCAAAGATCTCCTTGGCCTGCGCGAGTTGACGGCCGACGAAATCAATTTCGTTCTCGAGACAACGGACGCGTTCAAGCAGGTCGGCACACGCGAGATCAAAAAAGTGCCTGCATTGCGCGGCAAAACGCTGGTCAACTTTTTTGTCGAACCGAGCACGCGCACACGCACCTCTTTCGAGCTGGCTGCATTTCGCTTGAGCGCTGATGTGATCAATATCTCGGCAACGACTTCAAGCTTGACCAAAGGCGAAACGCTCAAGGACACGGCGCGGAATCTCGAGGCGTTGCAATCCGATATTATCGTGCTGCGCCACAGTTCCGCAGGCGCACCACAGTTTCTGGCAAGCAGACTGAAAGCAAGCGTAATCAACGCAGGCGACGGCGCGCACGAACACCCGACACAGGCGCTTCTCGACCTTTACACGATTCGCGAGCGCAGAGGTAAAATCGCCGGGCTGCACGTCGCGATCATAGGCGACATTTTGTTTAGTCGCGTCGCACGCTCGAACATTTTCGGTCTACTCAAGCTCGGTGCGCGGGTGACGCTCGTCGGCCCAAGCACACTCGTGCCGCGCGAGTTCGAAAAGCTGGGCGCTGAGGTTTCGCACAACATCGAGGACGTCCTCCCGACCGCGGATGTCGTGAATCTTTTACGGATCCAGCACGAGCGGCAGCGTAGAGAATATTTTCCGGGCCTCGGCGAATACATCCGCTTGTTTGGCCTAACGAAAGAACGCGCGAAACTTTTGAAGCCCGACTGTCTGATCATGCATCCCGGACCGATCAACCGCGGGGTCGAGATCGACAGCGAAGTCGCCGACGGACTGCAAAGCGTCATTCTCGATCAAGTCACCAACGGTCTCGCCGTGCGCATGGCTGTTCTCTATCTGTGCGGAGGGATTGCCACGTGAGAACGCTGGCAAATGCACGTCTGGGTAGCGCACGCGTCGCGCGTGCTGGCGAGCGCGTCCTCGCGATCGCGGACTTTTCTTGGAACTCCGAATCACAGGACGTGGCGATGCTTGGAAAAAGCCTGTTTCGGCGCGACGCCGAAACCAACACGCGGGGCGCGTGCGCTGCCCGGACATGAACGCCATAATCATCCGGAACGGGCGCGTGATCGATCCCGCGAACAAGCGGGACGAAATTGCCGATCTTTACATCGCTGATGGAAAAATCGTCGCGTCCAAATCGGAAATTCGAAGTCCTAAATCCGAAATTGAAGAGGTTGACGCGCTTGGGTTGATCGTCGCGCCTGGTTTAGTCGACATGCACGTGCATCTGCGCGAGCCGGGATTCAGCCACAAGGAAACTATCGAGTCTGGCGCGCGCGCCGCGGCGGCCGGCGGATTCACTACTATTGTTTGCATGCCGAATACTGCGCCTGTTCCGGACAATCCGGGCACGATTGCGTGGATCAATGATCGCGCTTCCAGCGTCTCGCGCGTAAATGTTTTGCCAACTGGCGCGATTTCAAAAAATCTCGCGGGCGAAGAACTCGCGCCGATCGGCTCACTTGCACAGGCAGGTGTCGTGGCGATAACGGATGACGGTCATTGCATTCAAAATCACGAACTGATGCGACGCGCCGTCGAGTATGCGCGGATGGTTGGCGTGCCTGTGCTCGACCATTGTCAGGATTACAATTTGGTCGGCAACGGAGTTGTGCATGAGGGTTATTGGAGCACGCTGCTTGGCCTGCCCGGCTGGCCCGCGGCCGGCGAAGAAGCGATAGTGATGCGGAACATTTTGCTCGCGGAACTTTGCGATCATCACATTCATTGCCAGCACATCTCGACTGCAGGTAGTGTGCGGTTGCTTCGTGAAGCTCGGGCGCGGGGCGTGAAGGTCAGCGGCGAGGTTTGTCCGCACCACATCGCGTTAACCGACGACGCGATCCAAAATTTCGACACGAACTACAAAACGAATCCGCCGCTGCGCTCGCAGAACCACGTTGATGCGCTGCTGGCAGGAATCGCGGATGGAACGCTATCGATCTTGTGTTCCGATCACGCACCGCATGCCAATTTCGAAAAGGAGGTCGAGTTCGATGCCGCGCCGTTTGGCATCATTGGGTTAGAGACAGAGCTCGGGCTATTTTTGAACCTGCTCGTGCATAAACATCGCACGATCGACGTCGCTCGATTGATTCGGATGTACACAGTCGAGCCGTCGCGGCTGCTTAAGCTCGATGCCGGCACACTGTCGATCGGCGCGCGGGCTGATGTGACGCTAATTGACCCGGAACTGGAGTGGACCGTGAAGGTTGATCAATTTCACTCAGCGTCGCGCAATTCGCCATTCGACGGCTGGAAACTAAAAGGCCGCGCGCTGCGGACGATTGTTGAAGGAAAAACGGTTTGGAAACTGTAGGGCGTTTCTGTGAAACTCCGCGGTGAGATTGGCGTCTGACACAGACGCCCTACAAGATTTGTCGAATTATCCCGCGGCGAAACCGCCATGGATGTAACTCTCCAGATGAGCAATG
>DATDAJ010000339.1:0-3064 GCA_036525475.1 Candidatus Udaeobacter sp. | reverse complement strand
GCAAACTGTAACGCCGATAAAGTCGCCGGGAATGGTGGTGGGAATTGACAGCGGAAGTGTGTTCGATAGGCTTACCGTCGATTTTTCGGTACCGCTCGAGCGCAACGATTGCCTCGTCCTCTACACCGACGGTGTGACTGAGACGCTTAACTCCGAGGGAGACGAGTATGGCGTTGATCGTATGTCGCAGTCGGTTCGCGCCAGCGCGAACGATGGCGCGCAAGCGATTGTAAAAAGGATTATCGAGGACGTGCGCGAGTTTACCGGTTTGGTGCCGCAAAACGATGACATTACCGTGATAGCCATCCGCAAAACATGAAAAAGATCCCTTCCCGTGAACGCGAAGAAGAAATGAATTCGTCAGTGCAGTCGAAGCAGCCTTCCCCAACGGCTGCAGGCGACGCCGATTCCGACGATGCAATGGCCGGCTTGCAAGCCGATCTCTACCGATTCCGTGATCTCGCGCTACGCAGCCAGGCTGATTTCGACAACTACAAAAAACGCGCTGCCCGCGAAAAAGAGGATGCGGTGAAATACGCCAACAGCTCGTTGCTCCAACGTCTGGTCTCCATTCTCGACAATTTCGAGCTTGGTCTGGCGGCCGCAAAAACGGAGAGTGAGCACTCTCCGATTTATTCAGGAATGGTTCTCGTTCAAAAACAGCTAAACGATTTGCTTGAGGAAAACGGATTGCAAGCGATCGAAGCCGAAGGCAAAAAGTTTGATCCAAACCTGCACGAAGCGATTGCTCACGAGGCGAGCGAGGCCGCGGAAGGAACAGTCGTCCGCCAAGCCCGGCGAGGTTATCGGTTTAAGGATCGTCTGCTGCGACCGGCGCGCGTCGTTGTTTCCAGCGGCCCGGCGAAGTAGTGAGCGGTCTTGCTTGCTTTGCAGACTAGCCTGGTTGGTCACGTGCTACTTTCGCTTTGATGGCTACTGAGAAACGCGATTACTACGAAGTGCTCGGCGTTGAACGAAATGCCGCCGGTGAGGAAATCAAACGAGCCTATCGCAAGCTCGCGGTAAAGTTCCATCCTGACAAAAATCCGGACGATCCGCATGCCGAGGAAAAATTTAAAGAACTAGGCGAAGCGTACGACGTCCTGATGGATCCAGACAAGCGCGCGGCGTACGATCGCTTCGGTCACGCGGCGTTCGCGCAGGGGGGTGCCGGTTTCGGCGGCGGCGGTTTTCATGATCCATTCGAAATCTTCCGCGAAGTGTTCGGCGGCAGCGGATTCGGCGGCGGAATTTTCGAGACTTTCTTTGGCGGCGGCCCCGGAGCGCGCTCTGATGATCGGCGTCGTGGGTCGGATCTGCGGTACGACATGGAAATAAAGTTGGAGGAGGCAGCTTTCGGCGCAGAGAAGACGATTGAGATTGAGAAGCTTGATGCCTGCGACAAATGCCACGGCAGCGGCGCCGAACCAGGCTCGCGCAAAACAAGTTGCCCGACGTGTGCTGGACGCGGACAGGTAATTAGTTCGCGTGGGTTCTTTCATGTATCGCAAACATGTCCACGTTGCCACGGCGCCGGTGAAATCATCGAAAAGCCATGCCAGAAATGTGGCGGCGAAGGGCGTATCGAAAAGCTAAGCCGAATCAAGCTGAAGATTCCTGCGGGAATCCGGGAGGGCACTCGATTACGTTCGCCGGGAAATGGCGAGGCGGGGATCGGCGGCGGTGCAGCGGGGGATCTTTATGTCGTAGTCCACATCAAAGAGCACAACATCTTTCACCGCGAAGCCGACGATTTGTATTGCGAGGTTCCAATCCCGTTTTCCGTTGCGGCATTGGGGGGCGAGATTGACGCACCGACGCTTGAAGGCAAAGCCCTTGTTAAAGTCCCCGCAGGCACGCAAAGCGGACAAATGTTCAAACTACGCGGCAAAGGCATAACAAACGTGAACGGGCGTAGCCACGGCGATTTATTCGTGCGGCTGATCGTGGAGGTGCCATCGCGTCTGAATCCAGAGCAACGCCGCAAGCTCGAGGAGTTCGTCGCGCTTTGTGGCGATGAAAACACTCCAATGCGCAAAAGTTTCTTCGACCGCGCAAAGGAATTCTTTAAATAAGCGCTGCACTTCCGTGGTTCGCAACGGCGTCACACTGATTGAATGTCCACGCGACGCGTGGCAGGGCCTCAGCCGGCAAATTCCCACCGAATTTAAAACCCGTTACCTGCGCGCCCTGATTGACGCGGGGTTCAAACACATCGATGCGGTTAGCTTCGTTTCCCCCAAGGCCGTTCCGCAAATGGCCGATAGCGAAAAGGTCCTTGAACAAATCGACCTGCCTAACGACGTCGAAATCATCGCGATCGTAGTGAACGAAAAAGGTGCTGAGCGCGCCATCGCCACGCAAGCAGTTTCAACTCTCGGTTTCCCTTGCTCCATCTCCGAGACCTTCCTGCGCAAGAACCAGAATCAGACACTGGACGAATGCTACAAAGTTTTGGAATCGATCAAAAGAAAAGCAGACAGCACGGGGCTGAGCATGGTGGCTTACATTTCGATGGCGTTTGGAAACCCATATGGCGATCCGTGGGATCAGACGCAGGTTCGCGAGGCGCTGAATAAACTTGTCGATCTCGATATACAATCCGTTTCGCTTGCCGACACCGTCGGCATGTCGGGTCCTGATTTGATTCGCAGTGTGTTTGAATCGGTGACAAGTCAGTACCCCAACTTCGACATCGGCGTGCACCTCCACAGCGCGCCCGCCTCGGCTGAATCGAAAGTACTCGCCGCGTATGACGCCGGCTGCCGTCGCTTTGATTCGGCCGTCGGCGGCCTCGGTGGATGCCCATTCGCGCTGGACGCACTGGTTGGAAACATTCCTACAGAATGCCTGCTCGCCGCTTTGAAACAGCGCGGCGTGGAGCTGCCTATCAGCAATGCGTTTCAAAACGTGGTGTCGCTAAACTCGCTTATCGCAGCTGACTACTCGTAGGTCGGTTCAACCCATCCGACTCATGCATCGCTTCTACATTGCGCCGGAGAACTGGGACCCTCTTGGACTCGCGTTACGCGGCTCCGAAGCCCATCACGCGCGCAACGTCTTG
>DATDAJ010000338.1:0-6320 GCA_036525475.1 Candidatus Udaeobacter sp. | reverse complement strand
GACCGCCAGTTCGGCGGACAGGTTGCCGACATTTTGGGTGCGACCGATGACGATCTCGTTGCCGAGTATCAGTTCCTCGAATTCATCGAGAAACTTCGGGAACCGATCGACAATCTGTTTCGCTCGGGCGAGCCACTCATCGCTCGCGTCCACCCGGCAGCCGCCGAATCGCATGAAATCGCACATCAGTCGCGAACCGGATAACGACTCAAAAAGATCCAGGATTTTTTCGCGTTCGCGGAACGCGTACATCAAGGGCGTGCCCCAGGCGCCCATGTCGCTGAGCAAAAAACCCAGAAGCGAGGCGTGATTCTGCAACCGCGTCAGCTCGGCGAGAATGACGCGTAGATACTCGGCGCGCTCAGGAACTTCGATTCCGGCGAGTTTCTCAACGCTAAGCGCGTACGCCCAGTTGTTGGTCATCGAGCACAAATAATCGAGCCGGTCAGTGTACGGCATCGAGCCGAGGTAACTGGTGTTCTCGCCGATTTTCTCGTGATTTCGATGCAGATAACCGAAGACCGGTTTGAGCTTGCGAACGACCTCGCCTTCGAGCGCTACATTCATCCGAAACACTCCGTGCGTGGATGGATGCTGCGGTCCCATCGATACTTCGAGCAATTCGCCTTCGAGCCGCGAGCCCATGCTGACTGGCGGTCGCTCGAATGCTTCGATTGTTTCAACTGTCGCGCTCATTTCCGGTTCAACGCTTCGCCCCTTCAACGGTTCACGACGCCTTCCGCGCCATCGATCTGTGGTCGCGGCTGGTAATGCTGCCTCGCTTTCTCGAGCACCTCGTCATGCGGCGTCGGTTCCCATTCGTAATCGTTCGGCTCGCGGTAATCTTTCCGCATCGGATAATCTTCAAACTCGTCCCACATTAAAATCCGGCGCAGGTCGGGATGTCCTTCAAATTGGATGCCGTACAGATCGAAAATCTCGCGCTCCTGGAATTCGGCACTCCGCCAGATCAGCGTGAGTGACGATAAGCGCGCGCCCGATACACGATCGCGGGTGCGCATGCGAATGATGACTGGGCCATGTTTATGCGTCATCGAGTAAAGGTGATAAACCGATTCGAGATATCCCGGAATTTTCTCCTCTGTCGTTTCGACAATTTCCTTTTCCTGGCCATCGACCAGTTTTTTCATCTTAGTCGTGTTCTTAACCGTGCGATCCGGCCAATCGACGCCGGTAACGTTGGAGCAAAAATCCAGACGCAGCGCGGGATCGACGCGCAAAAATCTCGCAACCGCGACGGCGTGCTCGTTATCGATCAGTAATGAGTGCTGCTGCGAGGGGCTGCCGTTTTGCACGATTTCCATCCTTGTGCCGGCCACGGCGCTTTCGATCCGCGTTTTGATTTGCTCCAAGGATTCCATTTAAAAAAGGTGGATCGACTTCTCCAAAGACGATACGAAGAATAACTGCGCCTCCGGCGCCTGTATCACATCGCGTTGAGGACAACGCGATCCACCCTGAACAATCATCGTTCGATTACAGGTGGTTGAAACACATTCGGATTCACCGACGGTTCCAAGTCGTGCTTTCCAAACTTTGGCACGGGGAACTCGCTTAGTTGCTCTGGCTTGAGAAACTCGGCCCTATCTGCGCCGGTCAACTTTTGATCGTCGATCTTGCGTTGCAATTCCATGAATGCATGAAGCAACGCTTCCGGGCGCGGAGGGCAGCCGGGGATGTAAACATCGACCGGGATATAACGGTCGATGCCTTTGAGAACATTGTAACCCTGTTTAAAAGGGCCGCCGGAAATTGCGCATGCACCCATGGCGATCACGTATTTTGGATCAGCCATCTGGTTGTAAAGCCGCACGATTTGCGGCGCCATTTTCTTCGTAACCGTTCCAGCAACGATCATGAGATCGGCCTGACGCGGTGACGGACGGAACACTTCGCCACCGAAGCGGGCGATGTCATAGCGGGATGCCGCAGTGGCGATCATTTCAATAGCGCAACAGGCCAGTCCGAACTGCAGCGGCCAGATCGAGTTTTTGCGTCCCCAGTTGTAAAGATCCTGCATTGAAGTCACCCACACTCCCTGCCTTTGCAATTCGGTGCGCAGTTGTTCGTCGATTTGGCTCATGGATTCTCGTTACAAGAGTTACAAGGTTACATTGCGGCCAGGAAGCTCGCTGCTTGTAACAATGTAACTCTTTTAGCTTTTTTAACCAGCGCGTGAGCGTGCTAGCGCTGCCATTGCAAACATCCCTTACCCCACGCCCAGACAAGCCCTTCGATGAGTAGCAGAAGAAAAATCAAAATCGCGATAAACGCTCCGAACGGCAAACCGGTGAATGCGACCGCAAACGGCACGAGAAACACGGCCTCAACGTCGAAGATCAAAAAGATTATGGCATACAGATAATACTGCGCGTGGAACTGAATTTGCGCGTCGCCGATCGATTCGACGCCGCATTCGTAGGTCGAAGTCTTGTCCGGACCGGGCTTTGGCGGTTGGAAAAATCGCCGCCACAGCCAGGCCAGCGCCAGTGGAAACAGCGGAAACACCAGCGCCACGCCAATGAAAATGACGATGAAAAAATACGGATGCGGATTCATCCAGTCCCCGATCAAATTCGCTCGGAAGCGATCGCTGCCAAGCTTATAGTTACGGCGTGAGAAAAACAGCGAGAAAATCTCGCAGCTTTTCTGAGGCTGACAAAGCTGACAGCGATTTTTACAAAAAACTAACCGGCAACGAACGTTTGCAAATTCTGGTGGAGCTTCTCAATCATGACCCTGAGCAAAAACTGGAGAGAGTTCCTGGAATTATTAAATTCCCGCGGCGTCATCTCGCGGAGCACTAGAGGCTAATATTCCCACGCCGACGCGGGCTCAGCATCTCGCGAAGGACAATCGTACCGGCTAGAACTGCGTGAACGCCGCGACAGCTAATTTTAGCTGTCGTCTGACTTTCGTCCGAACCAACGCCGCTTCTTCGGCTTCGGTTCTTCGGACGGCGGCGGGGCGACTTCCTCTTGTTCCAGAGCGGGAGCTTCCGGCTTTGGTTCTTCTCGCGTGGTCTGCTCCGCTTCAGGCGTTATCTGCTGGGGTTCTGCCTCTGGTTCTTTCCGCTTCGCTTTCTTTTCCTTCTTAGGCTTTTCCTCGGCGACGTGTTCTGCGTCCACCCACTCGATAAACGCCATGCGCGCAGAATCGCTCTTGCGCGCGCCGAGTTTGACGATGCGGGTGTAACCGCCGTTCCGTTCGGCGGAACGTTGCGCGATGTCGTCGAATAACTTTTTCACGATGTCTTTCTGCCGTAACACGGCCAGTGCCCTGCGACGCGCGTGAATCGAGCCGTTCTTACCGAGAGTCACCATCCGTTCAGCGAGAGGACGAACCGCTTTGGCCTTAGCCAAAGTCGTCTTGATTCGCTGATGTTCGATTAAAGCACAGACCTGATTGGCAAGTAACGCCCTGCGGTGGTCCGCGGTGCGCCCCAGCTTGATCGTCTTCTTTTGATGTCTCATACGCGACGGAACGCGATCTTCGCACAGACGTTTACTCTTGGCCAGTAGCAGGTGCGGCCACTGGCGCAGCGCCATCGGCACTTATCGGCAAATCGATCAAGCCCGGCTCGAACTTCTGGCCCAAACCCAACCCAAGGTGTTGCAGTTTATCCTTGATCTCATTGAGCGATTTTTTGCCGAAGTTCCGATACTTCAGCATTTCGGCCTCGGTCTTCTGGGCGAGCTGCCCGACCGTGGTGATGTTCGCATTGTTCAAGCAATTGGCTGCGCGCACGCTCAGCTCGATCTCGTTGACGCTCATGTTGAGGAGCTTCTTCAGCTTGATGTTTTCTTCGCTCACGCCAGCCGGCGTCTGATCGAATTCGATCACTTCCTCGTTGTAGTGGACGAAGACGTCGAGGTGATGCCGGAGAATCGCGGACGCCTGGAGCAGCGCGTCATCTGGAGATAGTCGGCCGTCGGTCCACATCTCAAGAATGAGTTTGTCGTAATCGGTGCGCTGACCGACCCGAGTATTTTCCACTGCATACTTCACTCGCGTGACCGGTGAAAAGATGGAGTCGATGGGAATGAGGCCGATCGGCTGATCGGGGCGCTTGTTTTCCTCGCCCGTAGCAAATCCACGGCCGACGCGCACTTCGAGTTCCGCGTCGAATTTGTGTTTTTTATCAAGGGTACAGATCAATTGCTTGGGATTCAGCACTTCAAAACCTTGAATCGTCTGAATGTCGCCGGCAGTGACCTCGCCTTCTTTGTTCACGATGAGAGACAGTTTCTTGGGCTCGTGGTCCTGGCCATCTAGTTTGAATTTCACTTTCTTGAGATTTAGGACGATGTCGGTCAGGTCCTCAACCACGCCGGGCAACGTGGCGAACTCGTGCTGCGCGCCGGCGATTTTTACCGCGGTTATGGCCGCGCCTTCGAGTGAGGAAAGCAGGACGCGCCGGAGGGAGTTCCCAACAGTGTGACCGTAGCCGGCCTCAAACGGCTCGGCGATGAACTTTGCATAGGTATCTGTCGCTGTGCTCTCGTCTTTAGTGAGAGTTTTCGGCATTTCAAAACGACCGTAACGGATAGGCATCTTTTAATTTTCGAATGTCGATTTGCGATTTGCGATTGAACACCGGCAAAGACCGGACAACCGAAACTCGGAAATCTTAAATCGAACTTCCTTCTATCGCCGGGTTCCCCCTGGCGAGCGCGATCTCACATCCAGCGACGGAGACCCAGGGACCAACGGCGTAATTTCAAAACTCGCTGCGGAGCTTGGAATAAAGACGATTTGCGCGGTTTTGCAAGCAGCTGTTGGGGGGGCCGATTAGCTCTCTATCACGTCATTCGGCAGTTCATTTGTGTCGCACACCGTCTTCGGGAATTGCTTCTCCAACACTGTCCCGATCTCGTTGACCGCTTCGACTAACGCATCACTGAACTTCTCATTTTGAAAATGCGTTCGCATTCTTTTCACGACGCGTTGCCACAATTCAGCGCCGCATCTTTCGTGAATGGCATGGTCGCCGACGACGGCGAACTTATGAACACGCGGCGCGACGAAAATGAGCACCGCATTACGTTCGCGCGTCTTGTGCATACCGAGCCGCTGAAACTTCCTCAGTGCGGCAACGAGAGGATCACTCTTCAATTTCCCGCGCTGGATCAAAACGCGAATCTCACCTGAGGTCTTCGATTCGACTTCTCCAATCGCTTGAATAATCCGGTCGTGCTCGAGTTTGCTAAGGAATTCTCGCGTTCGCATTTGATCACCAGCTCGATCCCGCGCCACCACCGCCGAAACTGCCGCCGCCTCCGCCGAACCCGCTGAATCCGCCCCCACTGCCGCCACCAGACGACCAGCCTCCGCCGCTCGGAATGAACACAGGGCCACCTCCTCGGGATGAATAGCTGTAACCGCCGAGTTTTCGGAATAGGCGCGAAAGGACGATCAGCACGATGATAAAGATGATGAGGGGCAAAAGACCGGTAACCGCCCCACCGCCGCCCTTGCGTTCCGCTACTGTTTTTCCCGATCCTTTGTACTCGCCCCGGATCGCTTTGCAGATCAGATCGATACCAGTCGCCAGCCCAGCCTCATAATTGCCGGTCCGAAATAGCGGCTTGATGTGACGCTCAGTGATGTCGAATGCCGTGGCGTCCGGCAGCGCGCCTTCCAAGCCGTAGCCGACCTGGATAAACATCTTGCGGTCCTCGATAAACACAAAGAGAACCACACCGTTGCGCTGCTCCTTTTGGCCCACCCCCCACGCCTGTGCCACGCGCTGTGTGTAATCGGCGATATCCGAGTCGCTCTGCATTTTGGGAAAAACCGCGACCACGACCTGGTCGGAAGTATCACGCTCGAATTGAGCAAGCTGCTCGTTGAAACGAGATGCGGCTTCTTTCGAAACAACGCCGGCGTAATCATTAAAATACGCGCCAGGCGTTGGTGGAATTACTTCCGCTGCGTTCGCAGTGATCGCGAACACCGTGAGCGCGGCCAGAAAAAGGCGGATCGCGTGCTCCGAACGGGATGGGACAACTAGGCGGCTTCGCCGCGGTTGGTTCGGCATCGTCTTCGGAGAAGCCGATCCACCAAAGATCAACTTCACATTACGGCCCGGCTGTCGCTGCGGGCGCCGCTGGAGCGGGCGAGCTGAAATTGAACTGCACCGGCGGCGGCTTTTCCGCTCCCGGTTGCGCGGTGAAGAACGGTTTCGGGGGAAAACCGAGCATGCCTGCGATCAAATTTGTTGGGAAACTGCGCACCGCCACATTGTAGTCCTGCACCGTCTTATTGAAGTTGCCGCGCTCAACGGAGATTCGGTTTTC
>DATDAJ010000337.1:0-3741 GCA_036525475.1 Candidatus Udaeobacter sp. | reverse complement strand
GTCTTTTACCATCTTACTAATATCAGGTTTGGGGAAGACTTTCAAACGATCACGGATTATCTGGGCCCGCAGATAGTCGCGCTCTTCAGCATTTAACTTTTGTTGCGAGTTCTTTTGCAGATGCGCCGGTTGTGTTTCGATGAACAATTCGTCGATTTGCAGGCGGTGATGTTCCGGAAACGCGCCGAGGTCCATTCCAAGCTTGATGACCGACAACAGATTGAGCGCTTCCTTCGATGGCATGGCATGCGCGTAAGTTAGCACGCCATAGGCACGACCAATCTGGTCGCAAAGCGTACTCGGTTTTCTTTGCAGCAAAGTCTGACGCGCGTCGTGTTCCTTATCAATAATCGTCTCGATGACTTTGGTCAGACGATTGATGATGTCTTCTTCTTTTTCACCGAGCGTGGTCTGATTCGAAATCTGAAAAAGATTGCCCATGGCTTCGGTGCCTTCGCCGTAAAGGCCGCGCACCGCGAGCCCGATCTTGCTGACCGCCTGAATGACTTGGTTGATCAGCTCGCTCAGGACAAGCCCCGGCAGATGCAGCATCGCAGAAGCACGCATCCCGGTGCCGACGTTGGTCGGGCAAGCGGTCAAATATCCAAGTTGCGGATCGAAGGCGTAGTCGAGTTTGCTTTCAAGCGCGGTGTCGATCTTATCGACCAGCTTAAATGCCTGCTTCAATTGAAGACCGGAACGAATGGATTGCATCCGGAGATGATCTTCTTCGTTGATCATGACACTGAGCGTTTGACGCCGGTTCACCACCACCGCGCTGCCCGCGCCCTTCGCGGCATGCTCGCGACTGATCAAGTGGCGCTCGACCAGCACCTGTTTGTCCAACGCCGCCAGATCCTGCAAGCCTTCGGAAAATGCGTCCTGCATCTCCGGAAGCGCTTCGACGCGTACCCGGATCTGTTCGAGGATTGACGTGCGTTCCGCTTTCTTCGCCCATCCGGGAAAAGCACGATTGCGCAAATTCCGCGCGAGGCGGACGCGGCTGCTGATTACAACCTGGTGATGCGGACCTTCGCCGCGCAACCATTCCCCCGCAGTGGAAAGCATGCTTGAAAACTTCATACTGAATTCGAAAGGTCGGTTTCGAGCTGTTTAATTTGATCGCGCAGCGAGGCAGCACTCTCGTAGTTCTCGTCAGCCACGGCTTTCTGTAGATTTTCGGTGAGGGCGCGCATTCGCTGATTCAGTGCCACGGTGCGCTGCGCGCGTTCCGGCAATTTTCCGACGTGTTCGGTCCCTTTATGCATCGCTTTTAACAGTGAACCCAAACCCTCGGCGAAGGTCGCGTAGCATTCGCTGCAACCAAGGCGACCTGTCTTCTTGAAGTCCGCCTGACTGAAACCGCACACCAAGCACTTTTTTGCCGGTGCTCCTTTTTCAATTTCTTCGGCTGCCCCGATGCCCAGCAGCAAATCAGCAAGCGCAAAACTGGTCGGGTCCTGGACACCTTTTTCCTTCGAGCAAGCTTCGCACAAATTTACCTTGTGCATCTTGCCCTCGAGGATCTGTGTCAGGAAAACTGTCGCATCATTACATTTGCAAACGTCGCACAACATCTCTGTTAGTTAGACCGCGATCTGCTGGAAACATTCAAGCCGATACACATTGCTCTAGTATCGTCTCGCTCGGCGATCCTTGCTACTTAATCGAAAATCGGCGTGCCAGTTTTCTGCGTCATTTCGCGGAACCGCGCAACGATGCGCGTTGTGATCGGGCCGGGTTTTCCGTTTCCGATAATGCGGCCATCGGCTTTAACCACTGGAACGATTTCGGCAGCAGTTCCCGTGAGGAAGCATTCGTCGGCCACGAAAATGTCGTGCCGCGTGAAATCTGCCTCGATCACTTTGATATCGAACTCGCCGGCAATATCAAACACGACCGATCGCGTGATTCCTTGTAACGCTCCGGCCGTGATCGGGGGCGTGAAGATCTGGCCATGTTTGATGATGAAGATGTTGTCGGCAGTGCATTCGGCGACGTTTCCTGCGTCGTTCAACATTAATGCTTCATCAGCGCTGGCGAGGTTGGCTTCGATCCGCGCCATGACGTTGTTCAAATAGTTCAACGATTTAACCGCCGGATTGAGTGATGCAGGATTGCTGCGTCGCGTCGCGACAGTAAAAATGCTCAGTCCTTTCCGGTAAAAATCCTCGTGATAAAGAGCGATCGTCGCCACAATGATAATCACGCTCGGATTTTTGCACTGCTCCGGATTCAAACCCAGGTTGCCAACTCCGCGTGTAACAACCAGACGAATGTAACCGTCACGCAAATGGTTTTGTCGAATCGTTTCAAGCAATGCCTCCGTCATTTCCTGCCCAGTTATGGGAATTTCGAGACAAATCGAACGCGCTGAATTCCAGAGCCGCTCCAAGTGTTGTTCCAGGCGAAAAACGCGGCCGTTGTAAAAACGTATGCCCTCGAAAATTCCATCGCCGTAGAGCAAACCATGATCGAACACCGAAACCTTTGCATTTGCTTCCGAATAGAATTTCCCATCGATGTAAATCTTCGCTTCCCTGACGCCCGTGGTCGGACGCGGCCGACTTTCTATTGCAGGTTCAATTGTTTCCTCGGTCGCACGCCTGTGAGCTTTTGGTTCATCCAACACCGTCGCATCAGTGGTTTTCATATTAGCAACAAAACCTCAAATGTTTATGCGCGCAATTCAAACCACAAAGCCGGCGGCGCAAGCGGAGTCACTGCAGTACTCCATCCACGATGTGCAACTGCCGATCGCCGCGCGTTGCCAGACGAGCATCATGTGTCACGACAAGAAGAGTTTTCCTGCGGTCGCGCGCCAGATTTAGCAACAGATCCATGATCGCGTCGCCCGTTTTAGAATCGAGATTTCCCGTTGGCTCGTCGGCAAAAATAATGTCGGGATTATTTGTTAATGCCCGCGCAATCGCAACGCGCTGCTGCTCTCCGCCCGACAATTCTGCGGGCAAATGATGCATGCGATCAGCCAGCCCAACTGCGGCCAAACTCTCCTCAGCCTCTCCCTTAATTACACGACGCCCGATCATTCCCGGCAGCAGAACATTTTCGAGTGCGGTCAGTTCGTGCAGCAAAAAATAGCCCTGAAATACAAAGCCCATTTTTTCGTTTCGCAGACGCGCTTCCGCAGACGAGCTACCGCTATAAAGCTCGCGTCCTTCGAATTTCACCGTTCCTGATTCCGGACGTTCCAACCCCGCCAGCGTATAGAGCAGCGTCGTCTTGCCCGCGCCGGATGCACCGGAAAGAAAAACCGTTTCGTTGTGGGCGATGTCCATTGATATCCGACGCAGTACTTCAATTCGCCGGGCACCCATTCGAAACGATTTGCAAATATCGCGGGCAATCAGTTGCGGCTGCTGCACAAGCAAGTATCTCCCGCGAATTTGTTCTGGCGCAAGAGCGCGATGACAAAAAGCTGCCGCCGGCTGGTACGTTGCCAGATTGTCTTTCGGCGCAAGTAGAGCTTGAGAAACGCCAGAGGAACATCCGCGCTGTCCTCACATTTATGTCACGTCTAGCAATTCAAGCGCGGGCTGATCTATTGCGGAGGTTATCTAAGGAGAATCGCTGCACAGGTATTTCCAACAAAAAGCCGCCGTCGAAATCATTCGAGGCGGCTCTTTGCAAAATCAGCACCCTTGTTCGCTATGACATGCCTAGCGATTGAAGTGTCGGCTGATCGATGGTGGATGTGGTGTAAAGCCCATGATCGCGCTG
>DATDAJ010000336.1:0-8300 GCA_036525475.1 Candidatus Udaeobacter sp. | reverse complement strand
ATTGACGATCCGGCTGGAATGGTGATCAAAAATTTCGCCTTCCTCGTGCTCGTGTGGGTTTCTGCGAGTTTTCCGGTTTGGACGTGAGTTCCACTGCGCCCATAACGGCCTGGCAAAATGGCTGCTTCCGAGCAGCGCGAGCCGGACGACGCAGCCTGCTATTCGGGTGCATGCATGAAGACGCCGCAATTGAGCTTCGTGTGTTCCAGCCTGGCGGACGTATCTTCTGCATCGCCTCTGCTGGCTGCACCGCGATGAAACTCGCCGCCCATCATACGGTGGTGGCGGTTGACATTAATCCCGTTCAGATTGCCTACGTGCAGAAGCGTCTCGGCGGCGGCGCCGTTCAGCGGGGCAGCGCGGAACGCATTCTAGCATTTGCGCGCACCCTCGGGCCTCTCGCAGGATGGCACACACGAAGGGTACGAACATTCCTCGATCTGGACGATCAGGCGCAGCAAATCCTCTTTTGGCGACGCCATCTTGATACGCGCCGATTTCGTGCCGCGTTTTCTTTTCTATTCTCGCACCTGTTTCTTAGGTCGGTTTACTCCGCCGCATTTCTTGATGGTCTGCCGCCGAATTTCGGAACTGTATTACGAGCGCGAATGGAGCGCTGTTTCTCGCTGCACCCCAATCGTAGGAATCCGTATGCGTATGCCCTGCTTGCGGGAGACACGCGCTTTGGCTCGGACACTCCTGCGCTCCGGCAGATTGAAGTTCGATGCGCCGACGCAGCCGATTTTCTTGAACACCAGTTAGCAGGGAGCTTCACTGGATTTTCTCTTTCAAACATTCTCGATGGAGCAAATCCGGCGTACGCGCAGCGATTATTCGTTGCGGTGAAACGCGCTGCTGCACCTGGTGCGATGGTAGTGCTTCGTAGCTTCCACGAACCTCCATGCGCGACGGAAACCAACCATGCCGCGGAGGATCGGGCCATGCTGTGGGGAGTTGTTGACGTTCGTCAGGCGTCCGCGTGGTGACATCGCCCGCCGTCGGGCGTGTGTAGCAAACCTGGAACAGCCGATCCGTGCAGGCAACGCTTACAAGGCGATCTCCGCCAGCCACTCGTCCGCCTCGGGATTGAAACACAGTTTGAAGCCGACTTGTTCACTCACGGTTTTCATCGTCGTGTTCTCTGGAGCAATATGGCCGGTGATGCGACGCAAACATTCCTTGCGTCCGACTTGCACCAGCAGTTTCAAAATCTCCGACCCAAAACCTTTCCCCTGCCACGGGTCACTGATCAGAACGGCAAACTCCGCCTCGTTTATTCCGTGTTCTTTAATCAAACGTCCGACGCCGAGAATCTGGTGAGTGCCGTCGCGATTCTTTAGATCGGCAACAAGCGCGATCTCGCGGTCGTAATCGATGAAACAAACCCGGCGCAGGCGTTCGTGCATGATCCGCCTTTCAAGGCTCACAAGTCCAAAATAGCGTAGATGCACACTGCGATCGGAAAGCGTTTTGTGAAATTTGATCATGAGCGGCTCGTCCTCCGGCCGGATTGGACGAATGGTCACTTCAACGCCGCCGATTTTTCGCGTGGTCACGTAATCGGTCGGGTATGGCCTGATTGGCGATCGTGGAAGTTCGGCTTCGCGTGTTTGCGAATCGTGCAAGACCACGCGCGCATCGAGCGCGACCATTTGTTTAGGTGAAATAAGCAGCGGATTGATGTCGATTTCCTTAATCCAGCGCTGTTCGATGACCAACTGGCTGAAGCGTACCAGCAAGTCTTCCAGTGCGGGCAGATCAATCGGCTCGCGGCCGCGAAAACCTCTTTTGAGTGCGTTGTAGATTTGTGTTCGTTCCATTAGCCGCCGCGCCAGGGTGCGATTCAGTGGCGGAAGGCCGAGCGCGCGATCCTTGAAAACCTCAACAAAATATCCGCCTGTGCCGAATAGAAGCACCGGCCCGAATTGGGAATCGATGCTACTGCCGAGTATAAGCTCGTAACCATCGTGCGCGATCATCGGCTGTACGGTTACGCCGAGAAAGTATGCGGTGGCAGGGCGCGTCACTCCGTGCGCGCCGTCTTTTGCGTCGAGAGAAACGGCGGGCAGAGGACTGCCCGCCCTACCTTCTGACAGGTGCGCGGCGGAATCTCTAATCTCGCGATACGCGCGGCGAACAGCAGCTGCGCCGCGCAAATTGAGTTTCACGCCACCCACGTCGCTTTTGTGAGTGATGGTTTCAGAAAAAATCTTGAGCACAACTGCGCCGCCGATCTTTTTCGCAAGCTCGACAGCTTCCTCCTCGCTCTTCGCGATTTTTGTTTCGACGGTCGGAATTCCGTAGGCTGTCAGGAGTTGCTTGGATTCTATTTCGGTCAGCAGCGTGCGCTGTGCTTTTCTTGCGCGATTGATGATCTGTTCGGCGTTTGATCTGTCGATCTCGGCGGTCGCGGACAGCGCCGGCGTTTCGTACAGTGCATCGAGGTTGTGGGAGTAGCGCCACATCGCGCAAAACGCGCGCGCGGCCGCGTCTGGATATGCAAACGTTGGGATGCCTGCGCGATCAAGGATCTCCCCGCCTGGACGCACACCGACACCGCCGAGCCAACTCGCCAGAACTGGTTTGCCTTTCAGCTTTGCAAATGGGCGTAATCCCTCGGCGGTTTGCGTCGGTTCGGTCACCGCTTGCGGCGAAAGAATGACGAGTAAACCGTCATTTTTCTCATCCCTCGCAACGATCTCGACTGCTCTTGCGTACGTTTCCGGACTGGCGTCGCCAAGAATATCAACCGGATTGCCTCGGCTCCAGTGTGGCGGCAAAAGCTTGTTTAATTCACCGAAGGTTTTGCCGGACAATTCCGCCAGCTTCCCACCGCATTCGATCAACGCGTCGGTTGCCAACACACCGGGGCCGCCGCCGTTCGTCACAATCGCCAGATGCGGTCCTGCCGGGCGCGGTTGTTTGCCGAGCAACTCAGCGAGACCAAACAACTCTTCGATTGTGTCTACGCGCAAAACGCCGACGCGCCGAAATGCCGCATCGAGCACGTCGTCGCTGCCGGTGAGCGCACCGGTATGCGAGGCAGCAGCCTTTGCGGCAGCTCCGGTTCGGCCCACCTTAATTACAATGATCGGTTTCGTAAGCGCGACTTCGCGTGCAGCGGAAAGAAACGAACGCGCGTCGCCCACCGATTCCATGTAAAGCAAAATGCTGCGCGTGTGCGGGTCGTCGCCGAGATAATCGATCAAATCGCCCCAATTCACGTCGGCCATAGAGCCAATCGAAATGAACGCGCTGAACCCGAGTTGGATTGATCGGCTCCAATCGAGAATCGCACTGCAGAGCGCGCCGCTTTGGCTGATGAATCCAATGTTGCCGGGCAGTGCAAGCGGCTTTGCGAACGTCGCGTTCAACCCGATGTGCGGCAGCATCACACCGACGCAGTTCGGCCCGACGATTCGCATCTTTCCGCGTCGTTCGAGAACCTGCTTTTCAAGCTCCGCCCCGGCCGGTCCACACTCCTTGAACCCAGCCGAGATTATCACCGCACCTTTGACTCCGGCAGCCGCACATTCAGCGATGATTCCCGGAACTGTCGCAGCAGGCGTGGCGATCACAGCGAGATCGACGTTCTCTGGCACATCCCGAATTGTTGAAAATGTTTTCTGCCCGAGAAGCGTCGAGTGACTTGGATTTATGAGAAAGACGCGACCACGAAACGATTCCAAGTTTTCCAATAATGCGCGCCCCACGCTGCCCGGTTTCTTGCTCGCGCCAATCAGCGCAATCGACTTCGGCGCAAACATCGCGCTGAGAATCGGGCGAGGCCCCGCTACCACCGCCTCGGCAGAGGTCTTAGTTTGCGCCTTGGCTTTCATCAATCGTTTTGGACTGAAACCTTGCACCTGCCGAAGCGAATCCATTTTTCCAGCTCAACGGCGGCGAAAACAGTCACAGCGACCACAATGATGCGCAGCCATGCCTCGCCACTGATCGGCGAAGAATGGAATAGTCCGTTCATAACAGGTGCGTAGGTGAAGAGAAGTTGAACCACGATGATTAAGCCGATGCCGAGAAGCACCCAAACATTCGAAAAGATACCCAATGCAAAAATCGACCGGGTAAGTGAGCGGCAGTTCAGCAAGTAGAAGGCCTCGACCATGACAATCGCGTTAACGACAGCGGTGCGGGCTTCAGCTAACGATGCGCCTTCACGTTGCAATTCCCAAAGGAACAAAGCGAAGCCGCCGGCAAACATTAAGAGCGACACGAATCCAGTGCGCATGAACAGAGGAAACGTGAGGATTGGCTGATTCGGATCGCGGGGCGAACGGTCCATCAGATCAGCCTCCTTCGGTTCGAACACGAGCATGGTGCCGAGTAAAGTGACGGCTGTCATATTGATCCAAAGCAACTGTACCGGCAGCATTGGCAGGGCGGTCCCCAAAAGAATGGCGGCGAGCAACACAAACGATTCACCGACATTTGTGGGGAGCGTCCAGACAATGAATTTCTTGAGGTTGTCAAAGATGGCGCGGCCTTCTTCTACAGCCGCCTCAATCGAAGCGAAGTTGTCGTCGGTCAGGATCATGTCGGCGGCGTTCTTAGCCACGTCCGTGCCCGCGATTCCCATGGCGATCCCGATGTCGGCTTGCTTCAACGCCGGGGCGTCGTTTACGCCGTCGCCAGTCATCGCCACGATTTTCCCGCGACTCTGAAGCGCTTTGACCAGACGCTGTTTTTGCTCGGGGGTCACTCGGGCAAAAACTGCCGACTTGTCCGCGATCGCAGGCAAGTCTTCATCGCTGGTTCTTTCCAGTTCGCCACCACCGATTGCATTCGGCGTCTCGTGGTTGGATATGCCACGCAATCCGATTTGCTGCGCGATCGTTCGTGCCGTTAGCAAGTGGTCACCGGTAATCATCTTCACCGCAATGCCCGCATTTTGGCAGCGCCGCACGGCAGCGATCGCTTCCGGCCGCGGCGGATCCATCATTCCTTGCAGACCAAGAAACGTCAGGTCGCGCGCCACATGGTGATGGTCGAGCTCGCGCTGTCCAGTTGTGGCTTTTCGTTGGGCGAACGCCAGGACCCGAAGACCATTCGTCGCCATCCGGTCCGCGGCGGCGAAGATTTTGTTCGGCTCAATCGGTAACTCGTTGCCATGGTTGTCGCCCATTGTTGAACAGCGTCCCACCACGCGTTCAACCGCGCCTTTTTTGTTAATGATGTGGCCCTCCTTTCCCCGATGGAGAGTTGCCATGAATTGATGCTCGGATTCGAATGGAATCGCGTCGAGCCGGTCGAGCTCGCGACGGACATCGGCATGCGCGAGTCCTACCTTCTCAGCCGCAACAATCAACGCCGCTTCTGTCGGATCGCCTTCCACGCGAATTTTGCCATCGTCGCGGATGAGCACGGCGTCGTTGCAGAGCAGCCCGGCACGAAGACACGCTAGCAACGCTGGATGCGCTTCCGGCACAACAGGCTTGCCATCTGCTTGAACTACCCCGATTGCATCGTAACCGGTTCCAGTGACTTCATAGAATTGACCGCCGGCAAAAATTTGCTGCACCGTCATCTGATTTTCAGTGAGCGTTCCAGTTTTGTCCGAACAAATAACGGTCGTGCTGCCGAGTGTCTCCACAGCTGGCAATTTGCGAATGATCGCGCGGCGCCGAGCCATACGTCCCACACCGATGGCAAGTACAATAGTTACGGCGGCAGGCAATCCCTCCGGAATCGCTCCGACTGCCAATGCCACGGCAGCCACGAACATCTCAACGATCTTTTCGCCACGCCACACGCCGACAGCGAACGCGAACGCAGCAAACCCCAAAATTAACCACAGCAAGATCCGGCTAAATTGTGCAACCCGGCGCGTAAGCGGTGTGGATAAATCGACAGCTTCCGAAATCAGCCGCGCAATCCTGCCGGTTTCAGTTTGGTCGCCGGTCGCGCAAACGACTCCTTCGGCTTCTCCCCGGGTTACCAGTGTCCCGGCGAACGCGAGATTCTTGCGGTCGGCCAATACAGTCTCCAGAACCAGCGGATCGACATGTTTTCGCACTGGCAGCGACTCGCCGGTCAACATCGATTCGTCGATCTCGAGACTTCGCAGGCGAACGAGGCGTAGATCAGCCGACACGCGATCGCCCGATTGAAGTAACACCACATCGCCCGGAACTAGTTCAGTGGATGGAACTCGTTGTTTGCGTCGGTCGCGGCGCACTGTTGCTTCCGCGACAAGCATTTTCGTTAGCGCGCGGATCGCATCTTCAGCTTTGGTTTCCTGGATGTACCCGATGACTCCGAGGATAAAAACCACGCCAAGAATTACGGAACCATCTACAAACTCACCCAGAGCAAGTGTGACACCGCTGGCGACGAGCAAAATATAGATCAGTGACTGATGGTACTGCAGAAGAAATCGCTTCCACGCCGGTGTTCCAGGCTTCTCGGTGACTTTGTTGCGACCGTATCGCTTTAATCTGGATTCGACTTCGGCTGCGGAGAGACCGCTGACCAAATCCGTCTCCAACAACTCGGCAACCTTGCTGACTGGAAGCTCGTGCCAGGAACTGCGAGCTACGGTCTGCATACTCTCCGGCCGCCGACCACTTGTTAGCTGGAGGGTTTGCTCGGACGTTTGATGCGCAATACAGCTGGAGGTTTTTGTTCTCGACTGGGCGCACGTTTTCCCGGACGCAGGAGAACGACGGGGCAGGGTGCAAGCCGTGCGACGCGATCGGCGACGCTGCCAATCAGGTACCGATCCAAACCGGTGAGGCCACGCGTCGAAAGCACGATCGAATCGCATTTTGATTCTCGTGCCGCCGCAAGAATTTCCTCCGCTGGCTGACCGACACGCACTTCCAGCTCCTGAGCCAGCTCGTCACTCACGTTCTCGTCGGCGAAAGTGCGCAATCGATCGGCTGCTTGCCGTTGCAATGAACGATCCAAGTCCCGCAATTCCTCACGTCCGATTTCCAACCATCCATAATCAGCCGGAACGACGTGGACAACGGTCAACGAGCTGTCGGATTCTGCGGCTCGTTTAGCAGCATGGCGCAATGCGCGTGCCGACGAATCAGAAAAATCCACGGGCACCAATATGCGGCGCGGTTTGACGCGAGTACGACGGCTTTGGCTCGATGATTTTGTTCTCATTTTCTTTGTTTTCGCCCAGCGGTTTCAGCGGGAGCAATTATGGCAACTGCCACCTTTGCATGATGCAAAACAGCGCGGGAAACAGATCCTAACAGGACCCGGCCCAGTCCGTGTCGCTGGTGAGTTCCGACGACGATCAGGTCGACTTTTTGTCGGCTGGCCATTTCAAACAAGTATCCTTCCGGATTTCCCCAGCCGGGTTCCACGAGGACGTTAACTTCTTTGCTCCGTAGAAACGTTGCGACGCGTTTTTTTAGATCGCGCTCAAGCTTCTTTTGAACGTCAGCCGAATTAGTTACCAGTGGCAGCGGTCCTTCAAATCCCAATCGGCGCGCCTCATCGGGAGGCCAATTGCTGTAAAGGACCGTGGCTTGGAATTTCCCGATCTCGCGAAGCTGATTCACCCAATCCAGAGCGGCATCGCTGGCTGCGGAAAAATCGTAACCGACAAGAATCTTTAATCCATGCTCGCCTCGAATCCATGAAGCGAGCCTCCCGCCCGGGCGTACAACTAACGTTGGAATCGGCGAACTCTCTGCCGTTCTTTCCGCTACGCTTCCTATAAACAGTCGCCTCGCCAGACCGTGTCCTATTGCGCCAACGACGATGAGTCGGCCTTTGGCCCCGCTTGCGGCAGTTACCAATTCATCAAAGGCAGAACCGGAAAGAAATTTTTCTTCGACGTTAGTGCCCAAGTCCCGCAACCGCTGCGCTTCGTCATCTAGATCAACCCGTCTTTGCAAAGTCGCCGTCTCCAGCAAGACGGGATTAGACACGAGAGCCCCAAGCAATTGGTCGTCCACATGGACCAGAACAAGTTTTGTCTCAAGCCGTCTCGCCATCGCAGCGGCGATGTCCACCGCTTCCGCCGCCGTTGCGGAAAAATCTGTTCCGCAAACAATTGGTTGTCCGTTGTTCTTTTTCACAAATTTACCGTTCCTTTTCCATTTCACGAATCGCTCGCGTTGCAAGAAAACATCCTCGGTTTATTGCGACTTTAATCATCGTCGTCCCTCGGGTTTCTCATCACGTCCGACGGAAGCGACCACGTTCGCAGCACTGATTGATCGTTGGCGGACAATCGTGCTTCAGGGTGAAGTGCCACGTAGTACCAAGTGGGCATCTTGCCTTCTGCGACGTCCTCCCAACTTTCCTTCAGAGCCTCAGCT
>DATDAJ010000335.1:0-5620 GCA_036525475.1 Candidatus Udaeobacter sp. | reverse complement strand
GGGGGGAACTGCGAGTCCGTCATTGAGTGGGTCCGCCGCAGGAACGTTTTGCTAGTGGGAACCGCTATTGGACGCAGCGGGTTGAACGTTGCATGTTGGCTACTGTCAAAATTCCAACCTATGCGTTTGTCCATTTTCGCACTATGTCTTGCGCTCAGTACATCGTTTGGGGCGCAACCGGAGGTCGTGTCTAATGATGCCGGTCCACTCAATCCATCCGCGGCTGAAGCAGGCAAGGACGTCGTTCATCAATTAAACAACGCTTTTGCAAAAGTGTTCGAAACCGTCGCGCCGGGCGTTGTCATCATTGAGACGTCCAAGAAAAGTGAGATCAGCGAGAGCTCGCCACTCGACGATCTGTTTTTTCAAGGGACGCCGGATGAAAACCGGCCGCGCCGGAATCCCGGCACGCCGCGACCGGTTCAAAGTGAAGGCTCCGGCTTCATTGTGCGGCCCGATGGCTACATCCTCACGAACGTGCACGTGATCGAGGATGCGGACAAAATCGAAGTGAAATTACGAGATGGCCGCGAGTTTCCCGCGCGGGTGGTGGGCGCCGACGAGAGGACGGATATTGCGGTCATCAAAGTTGAGGGAAAAGATTTGCCTGTCGTTCAGCTCGGCGACAGCGAGGCAGTGCGCGTGGGGCAATTTGCGTTCGCGATCGGCGCGCCGTTCAAGCTCGATTACACTTTTACTTATGGCGTGATCAGCGGCAAAGGCCGCAGCAAATTGCTGCAGTCAGGCGGCTACTCCATCTCAGATTATTTGCAGACCGATGCGTCGATTAATCCGGGGAATAGCGGCGGACCGCTGTGCGATATCGACGGGAAAGTGATCGGCATGAACACGCTGATCAATGGAATGAATCGCGGCCTAGGATTTGCGATTCCCATCAACATGGCCAGGGACATCGGTGCGGAACTCATCGCCGGCCGCAAAATCGTGCGACCATGGCTGGGCATTCGGATCGAAACGCTCGGGGATGATCCGTCAATCCGCGATTTGTTTAAGGGCGCGGACAAAGGCGTGGTGGTTCGCACCATCGAAGCGGACGCTCCCGCCTCGAAGAGCAACCTGCGCCCATTCGACGTGATCACGCATGTCGATGGGAGTGCGATCACGTCCGATTCGCAGTTGCAGCAGGAAATCTTGAAAAAGAAAGTCGGTCAGAGCATCGAGCTCACGGTATGGCGCAAGGGCCAGGCGATAAAAGTGCCAGTGAAAACTGGTGAATTGCCAGACGAGGTCACCCGGGCGTCGAATCAACCGGTCCAACCAAGCGAACCCAAACCGCAGGACCTCGGCAAATTTGGATTGCAGGTGCAGGAAGTGACTAAAGATGTCGCGGAGCGCCTCCATCTATCATCGCAACAGGGGGTAATCGTAACCGACGTGGAAGAAAACAGCATCGCCTCTTCTCAGGGCATCGAACGCGAAGACGTGATTACCGAGGTAGACGGGAAGCCGGTGACGAACGTGCAATCATTCCGCGATGCGCTCAACAAGGCGGATCCGAAGCGCGGCGTGCTTCTTTATCTGGACCGCAAAGGCAGCAAAACTTTCGCGGTCTTGAAAGCTGGAGGCTAGTTCGCGTGTAGATACGGCCCTGCGGGCCGTCTTGGTAGCTTCGCGTGAAAACCGCGCAAGAACCGGTCACAGGCCGGTTGCTACAACTTTGCAATGCCGTCAGCTTTTCCGGCTGCCGACGATCACCAGCACGATTCCGCCGACCAAACAAATCCCACCCAGTACTGGGGGAAACGGAATGGTCTTTTGCTTTTCAGCTGTCGCCTGAATTGGGCCGAGATCCAACACCTTTTCGCGCTTGGTGTACGTGATCCCGCCCCACACCAACGCGACGATGCCGATAACGATAAGAATGATGCCGATAATTCCGGCCGGCTTCATCGCTTCGACGTTATAATGCGCGACGTCCTGAAAGCAGTTGGATAATCAGCACCACAACTGCAATCACGAGCAGAATGTGAATGAACCCGCCCAGCGTATACGAGCTGACCAATCCAAGCAGCCATAGCACCAGCAGAATAACGAATATTGTCCAGAGCATAGGATTTGTTCCTTTCGGTTAAACATACCTATCTTCGCACGAGCCACTTCCGTTGCGCTTATGCGAAACAGAAATTTTTAAGGTTTCTCCAGCGCCGTCCGCAAGTTCCAGTCGTTGGCCTCGAGCAAGCCGCGGGCAGATTCGTAATCGCGTTGGGTCACTTCGGCCACGATCCGCACGGCGCGGTCGCGCAATTTCATGCTCGTGGTGCGCAGATCGATCATGAGATTGCCGCGCACTTTCCCAAGTCCGATCATCGCGCCCGTGCTGATCATGTTGAGCGCCACCTTTGTCGCAGTGCCGGCTTTCAATCTTGTGGAGCCAGCCAGAATTTCCGGTCCGACACTAAGCGTGATTAGCAGATCGAACTCGCTGGAGGCACAGCCCTGTGAGCCGTCATCGGGATCGGCCATAGGCCGGTGGCTACAATGGGGATTGCAGTTAAGCAAAATTGTTTTCGCGCCTAACGATTTTGCCCGGGCGAGCGCGCCGCGCACAAAGGGTGTCCGGCCGCTGGCTGTGATTCCAATCACGACATCAGTGGGCTTCACAGTTCGCTCATCCAAAGCGAAGGCGCCGGCGCTCTCTTCATCTTCTGCGCCTTCGACGCTCCGATGCAATGCCGTGACTCCGCCCGCGATTACTCCCTGCACAAGATGCGTCGGCGCCCCGAAGGTGGGCGGGATTTCGCTGGCGTCCAAAACGCCGATGCGCCCGCTGCTCCCTGCGCCGACGTAAAATAAACGGCCACCGTTTCGGAGTGATTCCGTCACCATTTCAATTGCGCGGGCAAGCTTCGCGGAGGCAGCGCGTAAAGCGTCCTGGACAAACTTCTCCTCCTCCACAAACAATTGGACAAGCTCGTGCGCGGTCATTTTTTCCAGATTTTGTGAGCGTGGATTGCGCTGCTCCGTTAATGCGGCAGCCAAACCATCGATCTCGCGTTGCGATGGCTGCGGGTGAAACGTCGCGTGATCCTGCGCTTCGGCTGCGAGCCACACAGCACCAAGCTCAGGCGCGCGTTCGGCCGTTGTTACGCGAGCATCGGGAAGATTCTTCTTCAGCCGCCGGCGAAACGCGTGCGTGTAGATCGAGTCGCGATAAAAAAGGCCACCGATGAGAACGACCTTTGGCGCGAGCAGATGAAGCCGGTCAGCGACCGCCTCGGTGTATTGGCACAGAACGCGCGCGCCTTCTTCTATGATCTCCATCATTCGCGCATCGCCGGCGGCGCCAGCTTCAAACACGACCGGAGCGAGCATGGCGATCTGCATTTTGTCTGCCGCTTGGACCCAGCGAACGAGTTCATCAAGGTTATTCAACGAAAGCGCATGCAGGATCTTCGCGGTGAAATCCATTTCGGCGCGATGCAAATCGTATTCGCGCAAAATCAGGCGGAGCGCCTGCATGGAAAGAGAATAACCGCCGCCGGCGTCCCCCAAAATGTGGCCCCATCCGCCGGCTCGCTCGATCCGGTCGCCGCGGCGGCCGGTTACCGATGATCCACTTCCGGCGTTGACGACGATGCCATCACCGTGATCGAGCGCCGCCGCGAGGCCGGAAGCGCGGTCGCTGCCCGTCACGATTTTCGCTTTCGGCCAGATCTCGAGGCAGATTTGTCTCAGCGCGTCACGGTCTTCGGCTGTTCCGCAACCGGCAAGAAAAACTCCAGCGCAATCGATTTGCTTTGGCAGTTCGGCAAGGATCGCGCGCAAACGCTCGGGTGCAGTGAGGCGAAAATTCGAAGGCTGCAGTTTACCTTGCTCCAGAGTGCGAAATTCCCAACCGGGATCATCCCGACCTGTCGGGACTACAGTTTCGACCAACGCCCAGGCGGTTTTCGTGCCGCCGCCTTCCACACCGAGGATGCGTTCACAGTGTTTCACGATTGGTTACCCTTAGCTGCTCCCAAGGCAATTTGAAAGCTCGTTGATCTTTAGCGCTGTCATCCTGAGCGGAGCGAAGCGGAGTCGAAGGACCACGCGAAATACCTACCGTTTTGCCACGAGATTTGATTCGCTCACTTCCCGTTCGCTCAGCCTCCGGCCTTCCCGTTTATGTCACGGCTTCCCAGCCGTTCCATTCTCGACTTCGCTCGGAATGACGACGCACGAACATTGCCGAGCTTTCGCACTCTCGTATCGTGCTCACACTCGATGGATCGAACCGAAGCCAAAAAAAAGATCGCGCAATTGCGGGAGGAAATCCGCAAGCACGACCGGCTGTATTACCAGGACGCAGCGCCTGTCATCAGCGACCGCGAGTACGACCGGCTCTACAAGGAGCTTATTGATCTCGAAACTCAGTTTCCTGATCTCCTCACGCCTGACTCGCCAACTCAACGCGTCGGTGGAAAACCGCTCCAGGCGTTTGCGCAAATCCAGCACCGCGCGCCGATGCTTAGCCTCGACAACACCTATTCCGAAGAAGAGGTGGTCAATTTCTACAAACGAATCACGCGCTTGTTGCCGGACGAAAAAATCCCCGTGGTCATTGAGCCCAAAGTGGACGGCGTTGCGGTTTCGGTGATGTACGAAAAAGGCCGGTTGAAGTATGCCGCGACACGCGGCGACGGTCTTGTCGGCGACGACATCACTCAAAACATCAAAACAATTCGCTCAGTGCCGCATCTGTTGAGCGGCGATGCGCCTGACATTTTCGAAGTTCGTGGCGAAGCTTATCTCGACAAGGCCGGATTCGAGAAATTGAACCGGGAGCGGAAAGCCGTGGGTCTTCCGCTCTTTGCGAATCCGCGCAATGCTGCTGCTGGTTCTTTAAAGCATCTTGATCCGAAAGCGGTCGCGCTACGCCCACTCGGAATCGTTTTTTACGGTACCGGCGCAGTTGAAGGCGCGGACATCGATCTTCACTCAAAGATTTTTCGACTGTTCAAGAAACTCGGTCTGCCAACCCATGAAGATTGGTGGCTAGCCGATTCGATTGATGAGGTTCTAAAAACAATCGGCAATCTCGATGAGATCCGACGCAATTTTCCCTATCAAACCGACGGGGCAGTAATCAAAGTGGACACGCTCGCGCAGCGGCAGCAGCTTGGGTTCACCGCGAAATCACCGCGGTGGGCGATCGCTTACAAATACGCGGCCGAACGTGTCGAGACCCGCTTGCAAGACATCATCATTCAGGTCGGACGCACCGGAATCCTCACGCCGGTAGCAGTGCTGGAGCCTGTATTGGTGAGCGGCAGCACCGTCGCCCGCGCCACCTTGCACAACGAGGACGAAATCAAACGCAAAGACATTCGCATCGGCGACACAGTCGTGATCGAAAAGGCGGGCGAAGTCATTCCCGCCGTGGTTAAAGTTGTGAAATCGAAGCGGCCACGAGACACGAAGCCGTTCGATTTCGCAAAACACATCCACGGAAAATGTCCTGTATGCGGCGGTCCCATTCGGCGCGACCCTGAATTTGTCGCGTGGCGCTGCGAAAATCTGTATTGCCCGGCACAGACGACGCGGCGCGTGGAATTCTTCGCCGCGCGCGGCGCGCTCGATATCGAAAGCATCGGTGGAATTGTCGCGGACAAGCTTG
>DATDAJ010000334.1:0-3017 GCA_036525475.1 Candidatus Udaeobacter sp. | reverse complement strand
TTCTGGTTTCGCGTGCGCAATAAGCTCATTCAGTGGGCGCTCGGCAATTATTTTCCAGATGCGAAAAGTTTTTTCGAGGTTGGCTGCGGGACCGGCTTCGTGCTTGCTGGGATTCGCGAAACGTTTCCGGGGACGCGGCTCGTGGGCAGCGACATTTTCACAGATGGACTCGCCTTTGCCAAAGCACGTTTACCGGGCGTGGAGCTGTATCAGATGGACGCCCGATCGATTCCGTTTGAGGGCGAATTTGATGTCGTTGGAGCGTTCGATGTGCTGGAACACCTCGTCGAGGATAACACGGCGCTGACACAAATGTTCAATGCAGTCCGGCCAAACGGTGGATTGCTCGTTACTGTGCCGCAACAGCGTTACCTGTGGAGCGCGAGCGACGAACACGCAATGCATCAACGGCGCTACAGCCGCGCTGAATTGCGTCGGAAAGTCGAGAGCGCCGGGTTCCAAATCGAGCGAATCACTTCTTTCAATTCGTTGTTGTTTCCGCTTATGGTTTGGTCGCGTATGCGACAAAAACGCGATCAGAATTTGCAACGCTGGCGCGAACTTGAAATCAGCCCGCCGCTTAACAAAACTCTGGAGAGCATTTTAAAATTCGAGCGGTTGCTGATACAAAAAGGCGTTTCTTTCCCTGTAGGAGGATCGCTTTTGTTGATCGGTCGAAGAGCTTTGAGCCCGTCGTGATCCAAATTCCTTTCAATCGTCCATTCGCGACCGGCCATGAACTTGATTACGTCCGGACCGCGATCGCGGCGCCGAAGTTTTCCGGTGACGGCCCCTTCACCGCGGAGTGCCACCGTCTTCTGCAAGGTTCGCTTGGCGTTCAAAAGGCGCTTCTCACGACGTCGTGCACGCACGCTTTGGAAATGGCTGCGCTCCTACTAAACCTCGGCCCTGGAGAAGAAGTAATTGTTCCCGCCTTCACTTTTCCCTCTGCGCTAAATGCGTTTGTCTTGCGCGGCGCGAGACCTGTCTTTGTAGATGTTCGCGCGGACACGCTAAACATCGATGAGACTCAAATCGACCAACGCATTACCGAGCGTACGAAAGCCATTTTTCTGGTGCATTACGCAGGCGTCGGATGCGAAATGGACACCGTCATGCCGATCGCGCGACGGCATGGGGTCGCAGTGGTCGAGGATAACGCACATGGCCTTTTTGGAAAATACCGCGGCCGGTACCTCGGCACCTTCGGGGAGCTGGCAACTCTAAGCTTCCACGAGACCAAGAATTTCTCGTGCGGAGAAGGCGGCGCGCTGCTGATCAATAATGCGCAGTTTAACGACCGCGCCGAAATTCTTCGGGAAAAGGGAACCGATCGCAGCCGATTTTTCCGAGGTGAGGTGGACAAGTACACGTGGGTAGACATCGGGTCGAGCTATCTGCCCTCGGACCTGCTGGCCGCGTTCTTGCGCGCACAACTCGAACACCGCGATCAGATTCAGGCGAGGCGACGACAAATCTGGGAAACGTACGCACGTGATCTGGCTTCCTGGGTCGAAGCAAACGGCGTCCGGCTGGCGATTGTCCCACCCGAATGCGAACAGAGTTACCACATGTTTTACGTGATCATGCCCTCGCTTAAGAGCAGGGAGGCATTGATCTCGCATCTCGCAGGCTTCGGAATTCTCGCTGTTTTTCATTATCTGCCACTGCATTTGTCGCCAATGGGCGCGCGTTTTGGTGGACGCCAGGGAGATTTTCCGGTCACCGAAGATTTATCCGATCGGCTATTGCGCCTTCCGTTTTTCACCGGAATGAGCAGCTCGGAGCAGAGTCAGGTAATCGAAGCCGTGCAGGCGTTTCGCTGCTAAACAGGCGATGCTTGAGCAGGCCCGATGAGTCAGATTCAACAGTTGGCAAGCACGGACGAGCAAAAGCAGCAACCGGCACGCGGCTTAGACATCTACGGATTAGTAGCATGCCTTGTTATATCCATCTTCTTTATCGCCTGGATAATACTTGCGAGTAAGAGCCTTAACTTTGGTTCTGTAGTTTTTCTGTTCGCGCTACCGTGGGTTCTCCTTAGAGCCGGTGCAATTGTCACAGCCGCTCTGCGTTTTCCCTCCTTTTTCGCGCTCGATTTCCTTTTGGGAGTTACCGTTGTCTCAGTTGCGGTGATGAGCTGGACGTTTTTCGTGCCACTCTCGGTGTGGGTTCTGTTGATCGTGCTCCTGGTCGCGATCGCGAGTATTCCCAAGCTTCTTCCGCGTCACCGGCGCGATCCGCTTTCCGCTTTAGGACTGCTAAGCGTAATTGTCTCTCTTGTTGCAGCAACCGGCTGGTCTCAAGATCTAATTTTTCCCACAACTCCTCTTAACGGAACCGTTGTTTTCAAGCCGTGGTCGGATTTTTTCATCCACGCAACTTTTGTAGCGCGTAGTTTGGGATCCGAAACGCTGTCTCAAGTTGGGAATTACGAGTGGAAGGGCTTTCCGGTAATTTTCTATCACTACGCGAGCTACGGTGTCCCGATATGCTTGGCGAAAGTGGGATCTCTTCCAGGTTATGCCACCGTCGTAGGCTTTTGGGCACCGTTCGGATCGTTTCTCACAGGATTGGCCAGCTACGCCGTGGGTCGAGCCTTTTGGAGTCAAGGCGCCGGACTGGTGGCGCTCGTAGCTACTTCCCTGATACCTGACCTCGCCTTGTTAAACATCGCCCATCCGACTTATGGCTATTTCTGGCTGCAGCACGCCGCTCCCGGAGGTTTGTATGGTGTAGCAGTTGGGGGAACAGCGTTAATCCTTATGGCCCAGGGAGTGCGCGAAGGACGCCGCGTGTGGGTAGCATCGGGAGTGGTGGTAGGGGCGCTGATTGTTTTTTTCAAGATTCAGATCTTCGCCGCGGCTTTTCCCCTGCTGGTTTCCTTTGCCATCGTGGGATGGCCGCCGCGCAAGCAGTTGCAATGGCTCCTTCTTGGCGGTTGCGTGGCTGTCGGAGTCGCTCTGCTCCCGCTGGCGAATCGTTTTTACATCGGACCGAACGTCCGATTCGATCTC
>DATDAJ010000333.1:0-4929 GCA_036525475.1 Candidatus Udaeobacter sp. | reverse complement strand
TTTGTTCATGCCTCCGGCGTCCACGCCACGATCGCGGGCATTGTCCTCGCCTTCACCATCCCGACACATTCGCGCATCAACGCGCGGGAATTCTCCAGAGAATCACGCTCGCTGCTGGATCAATTCGATCGCACGGAAACCGGGGACCTTGTTGTTTTGACCAGCAAAGGTCAACAGGAAGCGGTGTTTGCGCTCGAGCGGGTGAGCGAAGGCGTCACTGCACCGATCCTCAGACTCGAGCATGCGCTGCACAATTTCTCGGCATTCGTGGTGATGCCGTTGTTCGCTTTTGCGAATGCAGGCGTCAAAATTGATCTCTCGATGCAGCATATAGAGATTGGATTGGGAGTGTTGGCAGGACTGGTGTTTGGTAAGCCGATCGGAATTATCCTGGCCGCCTTGATTGTCGTGAAGGCGGGGATAGCAACATTTCCTCAGGGCGTTAACTGGAGATCGCTGTTCGGCTATGCGTGCCTTGCCGGAATCGGGTTCACGATGTCTCTCTTCATTGCCATGCTGGCGTTCGCTGATAACGCTTTGGTCGACGCGGCCAAGCGAGGGATTATCGTTGGTTCCCTGCTTGCCGGAATTGCCGGCGCGGTAATCCTGAAGATGTGTCCGGTTTCGCGCGATGACAGGTAGCTCGCAAAAATCCCACGTGTTCCATGCAAGACACGCATCCCATGCGGTGGGATCGCAAAGCGGGCGCGTTGCCGTTTTCTGCGGTGTTCTTTTCCTCTCTGGCACGGGCGCCCTTATTTTCGAAACATTGTGGTTGCGACTCAGTGGCTTGGCCTTTGGCAACTCGACCTGGGCCGCAGCGCTGATTCTATCCAGTTTTATGGCGGGCCTCGCCTTGGGGAACGCACTGGCTGCATCATCGAGAATCCGGCGATGGCGGCCGCTGCATTTCTACATTGTGCTGGAGCTCTTCGTTGCATTCTTTGGTTGCACGATTGTTTTTGGCCTTCCCGTCGTTGGCGATTTGATGCGGCCCGTGTGGCAAATGCTGTGGAATTATCAGCCGACACTGCTGGGACTGCGGTTTGTGGTTTCCTTCCTGATTTTACTTGTGCCAACGACAGCGATGGGTTTGACGCTGCCGGTGATCATTGAGGACCCACTGCTGCGAGAAACCGAGTTTGGCCGCGCGATTGGTTTTCTTTACGGGTCAAACACGCTGGGCGCGATGCTTGGCGCCATTCTCGGTGAAGCTTATTTGATCGGCGCATTTGGGCTGTACGGCACTAGTTTGGCAGCTGCCACAGCGGTTTGCATTGCTGCGGTAATCGCTTTGGCACTCGCGAGATTTGGAACGGCGCGATACGTCACAGATCTCAAAGGCGTCGGCCCGTCGGCACGCTCCAAATTTCCGCTCAGCTTCGGTGCGAGTTATCGGCCTCCGTGGCGTTTGCTTTTCGTGAGCTTCGGCACGGGTCTGATTCTTCTCGCGCTGGAAGTGGTTTGGTTCCGATTCCTGCGTCTGTATGTCGTGTCATTACCTACCGCGTTCGCGGTGATGCTGGCGGTTGTGCTGGCCGGTATAGGCTTGGGCGGAATTGCGGCCGGCGCGATTTCCCGCCGTTCAACTGGACTCAATCAGTTGATTACTGTCCTGTTGCTGCTGGCTGCTATTGCGGTGCTTTTGTCGTATCTGTTGTTTCCCGGCGAAGCAGTAAAAACCGCTGCGGGCGCCTTTCTTGCTTCATGGCCGCAGATCGCATTGCTGTGTTTAGCTTTGATGTTCCCGGTATCGTTCTTATCCGGAATGATCTTTCCGACCATTGTCGCTCGCGTTCAAGTTGAGGTGACGGACCGGATGAACAGCACTGGAATCGCTACTCTGCTGAATACGAGTGGCGCGGCGATCGGGCCGTTGGTTGCAACTTTCGTCCTGCTGCCCTCTCTCGGCTACCAATCCAGTCTCATTTGCTGTGCTGCCGCGTATGCTTTGCTTAGCATCATCGTCACCGAACGCGCACTGTGCTCGCTGCGCCGGCCAACTGGGATCATCCTCGTTACGCTTTGGATCGCATTGATCCTTGGCCTTGTATTTTTCCCGTATCGACGCAGCGAAGCGCATTTCGAACATGCGAGCTGTCCATACGAAAGGGACGATCAGGGCCATGTGCTGGCGCGCGTGGTGAAACGGATCGAGGGAACATCGGACACCTGGCAATTGCTACAGCGCGATTTGTTTGGCCAGGCGTACTATTACCGGCTGTTGAGCGACTCGTTCTCGATGTCGGCGACAAGTCCGCGCAATCAGCGCTACATGCGGTTATTCGCCTATCTTCCGCTGGCGTTGCATCCAGGAGCGAAAGAGGTGCTGCTCATCTGTTACGGGTGCGGCGTGACTGCGGATGCGTTTACTCGCAAATCAAGTCTCGAAAGAATCGATATCGTGGACATCTCCAAGGAGGTGTTCTCTCTGGCTGATTCTTATACCGGAATCAATTACTCCAACCCGCTTCGGGATCCGCGCGTGCACGCCATCGTTCAAGATGGGCGGTTTTTCCTGCAGGCGAGCGCGAGAAAATACGACATCATCTCGGGCGAACCGCCACCGCCGAAAGTCGCCGGCGCAGTGAATCTTTACACCCAGGAGTTTTTTTCGCTCATGCGAAGTCGACTGAACGAAGGCGGAATCGCGACCTTTTGGCTCCCGATCAATCAACTGAAAGTGGACGAAGTTAAGGCGATCCTGCGTGCCTTCCACAACGCTTTTCCAAACGCCTCGGTCTGGGGCAGCGCCGATCAGGACTGGATCATGATGGGGATCAATGGGCCGGTCCGCAAAACGAGTGAAGACGAGCTACGTCAGTTTTGGAACGATCCGGCCACCGGTGGAGATTTGCGACGAATTGGAATTGAGGTTCCGCAGCAATTGGGCGCACTTTTTTTGATGGACGGCGAAGAAATCGATCGAATCACGCACAACACAGCGCCACTCAACGATCTTCATCCCAAGCGCCTAACGGATGGTCCGTGGGATAACGAGGCAAGTCACCGGTTCGCGTTAAGCTATTTTACGGCACCGGCGGCGTTTCAACGTTTTGTTGGTTCTTCGGTGGTTAATCAAATCTGGCCCGAGACATTGGATCCGGCGGCGGCTGAGCTCGAGTCGTTCTTCACGATCAGGCAGACGCGCTATCTTTCTGAAATTGTTGGAAGCAACAAGCTCGCTGAGCTCGATATTTATCTTCGCCATTCCCGTCTAAGAATACCGGTTTTGGAAGTGTTGGGCAGCGACGGGTTCCGGGTTTCCATCGCCGAACGCGCGGCCAGAGGTTCCGAACCGCCGCCGATAGAAGTAATGCCCGACTTGATCGCGGGAGCGCTGGCACAGCGGAAAATCGACCGGGCGATTAAGTTGTTGGAGAGCGAGAAAGATCGCGGCGGGTTCGGCGCTAACGAGATATTCCTGCTCAGCTATCTCTATTGCTTGAACGGCAACGTTGAAAAGGCAGAGACGTTGGTTGCCGACAACGCTGCTTCAATTAAGAAGGATTGGTTTGTCGATTGGCTGTGGGAAAAACTGCAAACCGATTTCGGATTCCATCCGCCTACCAATTGATTCGCCGTTCAATATCCTCGAATTGCCAGTCAATCAATTTTGATGCGTCGCCACTGGTTTTTTATCGGACTGTTCGTCGTCGTTGCGGCGACGCGTTTCGCGGTTCTGTTTGCATCGCAAACCCATGTCCATAGTGATGAAGCCATCATTGGCCTCATGGGTAAACACATTCTGGAAGGGCGCCACTTCCCTTTCTACATGTATGGTCAGCCGTACAATGCTGGCGCGGCATGGGAAGCTTATCTAGCCTCGGTTGCGTTCGCGTTCTTCGGCGTCGGCGTCGTTCCGTTAAAAGGCTGTATTGTAGTCTTATCGCTGCTGTGTCTGTTTCTGTTTTATCGAATGGGTTGCGCTCTATATGACCGGCGCACGGCCATTTTCGCAACGGTCGCCTTTGCTCTAGCGCCATCTCTTCTCAAATGGCATTTCCAGGTGAGAGGTTATTCCTGGTATTTACTTTCGATTCCTGTCCTAACGCTGCTCTTTGCATCGATCGGATCGACCCCGGGTCCCAAGCGAAGGACATTACTTCTCTTTGGCCTTGCGTCTGGCCTGAGCATCTGGTGCCTGGAGTTGACGGTCCCGGTGGTCGCCGCGTTGTGGCTGCTGTTGATCTTGCGCCGCAGGATTTCGCTCAGTAGTGCACCAGTCGGTTTGATTGGGTTCCTGTTGGGCTATGCGCCGGTGATTGTGTTTAACCTCACCTACCGGTTCAGCAACTGGCGATATGTTGCCATTGAAAGACCGGGAGGTGGATTTTCGGCTCTCTTTCAGCTTTCCAATTGGCGTCGAATTTTTCTGGATGAAATGCCGAAGTTCTTCGGGCCGGACACGGTTCTTTGGTATTATCCCGAGAAGCCGGCAGTCGGCTACGTTTTCTATGTGATCGCCTTATTCGCTCTCGGCTTGGCGATATGGCCTTTCGTGAAATCACCTGGAAAAATTCTGCCCGCGATGGGCGGTGAGTTAGCAGATGCGCGGCAAAAATCCGATTTTGATATGGTAGTGCTTACGGCAGCTTCTTTCATCCCTTATGTGAGTCAGGCTCCAGGTGTGCCCAGCTATTTCCTCGGGGGGTGTTTTTTCCTGTCGATGTTGACGGGGCGAATGTTGGAACGTGGCTTTTATTCCTCGATGCCATTGCCGCGCCTCGGCGCGGCCGCTGGGCTCGCCGCGATCTTGCTAACGGGAATTTTTGTTCTTATCCGCGTCGGACAAACCAATCAGATTGAAACACTCTCTCTGTGCGAGGACAGGCGAACGTACTGCATCACGCGAATTGCCTCAGCGGACATCGACGGGGTTCATCGCGATTTGAAGCAACGCAACGTGACCTCAGTCTGGACCACGAT
>DATDAJ010000332.1:0-2996 GCA_036525475.1 Candidatus Udaeobacter sp. | reverse complement strand
ATAAAGCTGCGGTTGCCCGTGCGGCTTAGCACCACAGCCCCGATCAAACCGCCGAACACACTTGGAATCAGAAGCAGCCATAACCATCCGCGACCAAGAACACCTTCCAACTGGTCCCGGGTGCGCCACACAGCAGCGGGATAAGCAAAGAATAGAGCGACCGCGCTTGTAGCGTCGGCAGTCACTGGTGTTACGACGAGCGTTAGCAAGGGAAAGGTGATCAGTCCACCGCCGCCGGCCAATGCGTTGATTGCTCCCGCCAGAACAGTGGCAATGAAAAACAAGAGGTAACTCATCATCCCCTTTTCTTTCTCCTGCTCGTGCTCATGCTCCTGCTCGTCTGCTCTGGAATAGGGGCATCGCTATCATGCGGCCGGCATCGTTGATGCCACTCTACGCAAACATTTTTGGTCGAGCCGGGATCATCCGCCTTCGCCGCGGCTACGGCGTGACAAGCCGATCCCGGCTACAGTTCCACGGCAAAGCATCCAGATCGACGTTCCCGCCCGTGAGAATAATTCCCACGCGTTTTCTCTCCACATCGAATATACGCTGGGCGATCGCCGCATACGGAACTGCCGCTGATGGCTCAATGACGATCTTCATCGTCTCCCAAATTGTGCGCATCGCTGAAATGATGGCTTCCTCGCTTACCGTCACGATGTCGTCGACATATTGGTGAATGATCGCAAAGTTTGGTTCGCCAATATTTGTGCGAAGGCCATCGGCGATGGTGAACTTCTTTTCAGTCACAAGCCGTCGTCCTGCACGAAACGATTGCGCCGCATCATCCGCATTCTGAGGCTCGACCGCGATCACTTTTATCTGCGGCCGCATCGATTTCGCGGCGATTGCTGGTCCCGACAAGAGACCGCCGCCGCCGACCGGGCACATGATCACATCAAGGTCGGGAATGTCTTCGAGCAGTTCCATTGCTGCTGTCCCCTGCCCCGTTATTACGTGCTCGTTTTCGAACGAGTGAATCAACGTTGCGCCGGTCTTGTTGATGACCTCTGTGCATTTGATCTCACGCGACTCCTCTGTGGGCTCGCAAAAGACAAGCTGCGCACTGTAACTCTCCACTGCGCGGATCTTCACTTTCGCCGAATTTGAGGGCATCACGATGTGCGCCGGAACGCTCCGCAACTTAGCCGCACGCGCCACCGCGGAACCGTGGTTACCGGAAGAATGCGTTGCCACGCCGCGTCGCGCAGTTTCGTCGTCAAGCGCGAAAACGGCATTGGTTGCGCCTCGTGCCTTGAAGGCACCGACCTTCTGAAAATTTTCGCACTTAAAAAACAGTGCCGCCCTGCACGCGTCATTCAGCCACGAATTCGTCAGGACGGGCGTGCGATGAATGTGTGGGCGAATCCGTTTGTGCGCTCTGCGGATCGTATCAAGGTTGACTGATCCCTGTAGTTGGACCATCCGAAAAAGGCGTCGATGACGCCGAAAGTGTCAATGTGATTCTCGAGTCGTCGGGCTGTGAAAATGCTCCGGACGCGGTCCGATTCCAATGAACCGGCCCGGAATCTGTCGCAGGACCGGGAACCATTTCAGCAAGCGAAACACAAAAGGCAACGAGCCGTTGGGATCAGACGTACGACCAGTGACCACGCGACGATGAATGAAAACCTGCATTGTTTGAATGAGCCGCGTCGGCCATTCGCGGCGCGCCTGCACTTTGCGTAGATCGTCCAAGGAAACCGGACCGCTTCTCAATTTTGCGGCCAGCAAATTGGCAGTCGCGACGGCATCCTGAATCGCGAGATTGATGCCCACGCCGCCTGCCGGTGACATCGCATGCGCAGAATCCCCGATGCAAAGAAGTCCATCCCGGCACCAATCGCGCAGACGATTGATTTGCACCGTGAGCAATTTGATTTTTGACCAGTCATCGAGCTCTGCGACGCGGTCGCGGAGAAATCCGGCAAAGCTGACGACGTCGTTTTGAAATTGCTGCAAACCGCGTGCTTTGATGTCTTCGAAGCCGCCTTTAGGAATTACAAAGCCGCACTGCCAGTAATCACCGCGGTCGAGCAACACGAGCAGCTTTCCGTGCTGAAAGAAGCCGAGTGATTGCTGAGGATCGTCCTGCTTCTTTGAGATCTGCATCCAGAGCACGTCGATCGGGACGCCGAAATCTTGTCGCCTCAGCCCGGCGCACGCTTGAACGATCGAATGCCGTCCGTCTGCGCCAATAATCAGGTCAGCGCGAACGTCCAGTTCACCCCGTGGAGTTTTCGCGCGTACGCCGGTCACACGCTGCTGATCGAAGATCAGATCGACCACTTCGTGCTGCATCAGCAATTGGAAACTCGGAAATTCTTTTGCATGCGCGGAAAGGAAATTGAGAAAATCCCACTGCGGCATGAACGCGATGAATTTGCAGCGTGTGGGTAGCTTCGTGAAATCGGCGATCGGCACAGTCTGACCATCGATGACTGCGCGTAGTTCGCGTACTTCCTGATGCGGCTGCTTTAGGAACTCCTCGAGCAATCCGAGCTCGTACATCAACTCGAGTGTGGACGGGTGAATGGTGTCGCCGCGAAAATCGCGAAAGAAATCGGCGTGTTTTTCCAAAACGATCACGGGCACACCCGCTCGCGCGAGCAGGTAGCCAGCCATGATCCCGGCTGGTCCGCCGCCGACGATGAGACAACGCGTTTGCAGTTTTTCAGCCATGGATGACACGGATAGCACGGATGAGAACTCAACTCACAATGTCATTCTGAGCGGAGCGAAGAATCTCTGATCACTTCTGAAGCAAACGCCGTGCAGAAATAGCCAGAGATGTTTCGCTTCGCTCAACATGACAGCACGATGTGTGAGATGACTTAATACACGTCAGCTGGGATTTGGAATGTCGGATTACTCACGTGCACGAGCTTCCAATCCCACGGCTTTCCTGAGACATGGTGCCACTCCAGCTCGAAAGGCGTTGGCAATCTGTTCACGCGTTCATCCAACAACTGCATCACGCCGTCGTCGCTGCT
>DATDAJ010000331.1:0-2487 GCA_036525475.1 Candidatus Udaeobacter sp. | reverse complement strand
CGAGAAAGTTGAGAAGTTGCAAGTAACGGTCGCGCAGCAAGAAGCGACGGTCACGCAGCAACAGAAACAAATAGACACTCTCACAGCCCAGCTCAGAGAGCAGGCCGCCCAAATCCAAAAAGTGAGCGCTCAGCTTGAGATGGTCCGCCCAACGCCGCGCGTAGTAGAGAATCGATAAAACTGTTGTCAAGGAGCGCTGTTAGAGAAGTCAGCGTTTCCTCGATACAAATTCAGCCGCCGCGCGAACCCCGCGCGGCGGCTGTTTTGTTGTACTGTAGCCGCTTCGCTGTGCGGAGCGCCGATCCCAACGCCTCCATGGCACTCTTCAGCAACGCCTCTCACACAGAGGCGGCTACAGCTAAATTCGTTTAGCTCGCTGGAGAGTGCGTAAACTGAGTGACACAGCCTTTTGTATAACGACCAAATGCCCATACGGTGCGAATGACGAATGCTAAATGACAAACAACCCCACTGAACCCTTTACACTTGGGCATTCACCCGACCCGGACGATGCGTTCATGTTCTACGCGATCGCGAAGGGCAAAATCGATCTGCGCGGTTATCGGTTTGAACATCGGCTGGAAGACATTCAGACGTTGAATGAGCGGGCGCAGCGCGGTGAGCTACACATTTCAGCCATTTCCATTCACGCGTACGCCTACGTCGCAGATAAATACGCGCTGCTGCCGTGTGGCGCGAGCATGGGCGATGGATATGGACCGGTGGTGGTCAGAAAACATCCAACGCCGAACGTCCAACGCTCAACACCCAATCAAGAAGTTGATGCTCGGGAATCGTTGCGCAGCGGAACGATTGCAGTCCCCGGCAAGATGACCAGCGCGTTTCTGGCCCTTCAGCTTTTTCTGGGCAAATTTAACTTCATAGTCGTTCCGTTCGACAAAATTTTCGATGCGGTAGAAAGCGGACGCGCGGATGCCGGTTTGATCATTCACGAGGGGCAACTCACATACGCACGGTCTGGCTTTGAGAAGATCGTGGATCTCGGTGAATGGTGGAAGCGCAAGACAGGGCTGCCGTTGCCGTTAGGCGGAAACGTGGTGCGCAAAGATATCCCGCCACCAGTGCGACATGACGTCAGCGAGATCATTGGCGAAAGCATCGACTATGGTCTCACACATCGGGACGAAGCCGTCGCTTATTCGCTCGCATACGCACGTGACATGAACGCGCAGCTGGCCAGCAAATTCATCGGCATGTACGTGAATGAATTTACCCGCGATTATGGCGAAACTGGACGCGCAGCAATCCGCGAGTTTCTGACTGGCGCTCGCGACAAGGGCTACATCGAAGTTCCAATCGAAGTGGAATTCGCGGAATAAACTCATTAACACCTCGCTTCAGCGAGGTGCCTTCAGCGTCACAACCGCTCTTAAACCGCTTCAGCGGGTTGCTGGATTTGGGAAACCGCTGAAGCGGGTTCTTATCTCGGCATCGCGAGGCGCACACAAAGCTCAAGCAGGATCTGATTCAGCTCCCGATCGGAGCCGTCGTTCGCTGTTTTCCAAAATTTTCTTGCCACACGATTCACCAGCGACGTATCAATGATGACTCGGTGAACGCAATGTTGCCAGCGAGGCGCCATTTTCTCCGTCTCAGTCGAGTCGGATCTTGCGCCGGTATGTGCGCGCTACTCGTCTTTGCCAGCTGCAAAAAAAACGAGCCGATCGACGAAGCTAAAACGGCAGGAAAAAGCACGGCGGATTTTCCGCAAATCGCTGCTGACGTTTTCAAGCCGATGGATGGCGGCATTGATCTTTCGCCGGAGGAAATAATGGGTCGCAATACCTGGAACCTCTGGAGCGGCGGCAACGAGCATTTTTGGAATCATGCCGCGCAGGACAGTTTTGGTCTGATGGATCTGCTCAAGATGCTCGATAATCGCAAATTTTCCCGCGGCGAACGTTTCAAAGTGCTCGGGCTGGTGAACGAGCCGGGATTCCGAGCGGCGAGCAAGCCGGATGAATTCGGCTTGTGGCTCGACGAAGAGGCGGAGCCCGAACCGGCGGGCATCGATCGAACAGTTTACGGCAAACCTTCAGGCGTGCTCGGTTTTCGGCTTTTTCCTAATCCGGATTTCAACGAGGAAGCGCGCAAGAAATGGAACGGCGATCGTTTCATGAACGAGCCCAGTTACTACAACGACAACAAACTCATCCGTCCGTATCGGGTCGGTGTAGCGTGCGGCTCCTGCCACATAGCGCCGAATCCGAATAATCCGCCGCTTGATCCAGAAAATCCGCGCTGGGAAAATTTGGCGTCAGCGATCGGCAATCAGTACATCAACGAGGGAAAAGTGTTCGCCTGTAACGTAGAGAAAGGCGGATTTTTTTACGAAATGCTTCTCGCACAGCCTCGCGGCACTTCCGATACCTCGCGGATCGCGACAGATCACATCAACAATCCGACTGCAATCAATGCGATCTTCTTGCTCGCTGAACGTGAACGGATCCAGGTACCGGAAAAGAT
>DATDAJ010000330.1:0-4060 GCA_036525475.1 Candidatus Udaeobacter sp. | reverse complement strand
TTCGTTGGTCCGGTGATTGGCGCGATCATCGGTGAAGTCATCGCGGGCAAGCGTATGATTGACGCTGGCCGCGCGGGGTGGGGAAGTTTGCTCGGGAACATTGGCGCCATGCTCGCCAAGCTCATCATCGCACTGGCGATGATTATCATTTTTCTGGTGAATGTGCCCTCGCCGTTTTGAGTCAGAAAAACGGGAATTGTTGCCCGGCGATCTAAAGCGGTGTCAAGCCACCGCACTCCAAAGCGCCTGCGGCGCAAAACCATTTCCTGCGTTCTTGCTTTCCTGATTCATGGTTTCGTGGCTTCCAGATTTCTGTTTTTATGGTAATTTATCCGCCGATGGCAGATGATCGCTGGTGGGTCCCTTGCGGCTCGCTGGAGGAAAGTCCGAACACCATACGGCAGCTTGCCGCGTAAAATACGCGGGCAACGTTCGCGAGAGCGGGCGTTGACGGAAAGTGTCACAGAAAACATACCGCCGGTTCTTTGAGAAAAGCGCAGGTAAGGGTGAAAAGGCGAGTTAAGAGCTCACCGCTCGCGGAGTAATTCGCGAGGCACGAAAAACCCCATGCGGTGCAAGACAAAACAGAGGAAGGGCAGCCGGCCCGATTTAATCCTCGGGTATCGTCGCACCACGGCGAACGAAAGTTCGCTGGGCATTCGGAGAAATCCGCGTGAGATGAATGATCATCAGCGTGAGCAATCACGCCGACAGAATTCGGCTTATCGCCATCGAAACTATGAAGGGCGCTTTCGGAAACGAAGGCGCCCTTCGCTTTCTCAGGCTACCGATGGCGTGAGCTTGGATTTTTTGCGAAGGAGCGGAAGCACTTTTTCCACCAGCGCGTCAGCTGTGATGCCGTGCTTCTTCCGCAGGATTGGGACGGCGCCGTGTTCGATGAATTGATCGGGCCAACCGATCCGCACCACAGGGGTATTGATCATCTGCGAGTGCAGATGTTCCATCACCGCGCAGCCGAAACCGTTGTACAAAACGTGATCTTCGATCGTGCAGACCACGTCTACGCTGCGCGCGAAAAATTCGAGCGTGCCGGTGTCCATCGGCTTGATCCAACGCGGATTGATCAGCGCAACAGAAATTCCTTTCTCTTCAAGTTTGCGCGCAGCTTCTTCCGCAACCTCAAACATGTTTCCCAGCCCGAAGATTGCCACCTCGCGGCCGTGTTGCACGACTTCCGCTTTGCCAATCTCGAGAAGTTTTGGTTCCGATTTGATTTGCGCGCCTGTTCCTGGACCTCGCGGGTAGCGGACGGCGATTGGACCGGAGTTATAGTGCGCCATTGTCCAGAGCATGTCGACGAATTCATCTTCGTCCTTCGGCTGCATGTGCACCCAATTCGGGATGTGGCGCAGATAACCGATGTCGAACAAACCATGATGCGTCGGGCCATCGTCGCCGCTTAATCCAGCGCGGTCCATGCAGAGCCTGACATTTAGTTTTTGGATCGCCATGTCGTGAATCGCCATGTCGTAGGCGCGCTGAAAAAACGTGGAATAGATCGTGAGAAACGGCGTCAGGCCTTGGGTCGCTAACCCACAGGCGAAAAGCGCAGCATGCTCTTCCGCAATGCCGACGTCGAAATACCGAGTGGGGTGCGCCTTGGCGAAATGCGAAAGGCCCGTCCCGCTGGGCATCGCCGCCGTGATGGCGACGAGCTTCTGATTGGTGTCCGCGAATTTCGCCAGTGTCTTGCCAATGATTTCCGAATAGGTGGGCGTCGCCGTCGGAGCAGTCTCGCCGCTTTCGATCTTGTATTTGCCGAGGCCGTGAAATTTGTCGGGCTGTTTAATGGCCGGTTCGTACCCTTTTCCTTTCTTGGTGAGAATGTGCAGTAGCACCGGCTCTTCCTGCGTCTTCAGAAACTCGAATGTCCGTATCAATAACGGGATATCGTGCCCATCGATCGGGCCGTAGTAGCGGAGACCGAGTTCTTCGAAAATCACGCTCGGCACGAGCAAACCCTTGACGCTTTCTTCCACCTTATGCGCGAGCTGCACGCCGGTTTTTCCAAGAATCGCCTGGACGAAATCGCGCGCCTTATCGTGCAGATGCGCGTAAGTGGGATTCGCCACGATGCTGTTTAGGTAGTTAGCGATCGCGCCCACGTTTTTTGCGATCGACCACTCGTTATCGTTGAGCACGACGATAAACCGCTTCGTGTGCGTTTTGACGTTATTAAGCGCTTCGTAACTAATTCCGCACGTAAAGGCGGCGTCGCCTGCGACGACAACGATGTTCTCGTCACCGCCGCGCAAGTCGCGCCCGACGGCCATGCCGAGCGCTGCGGAAAGCGCGGTGCCTGCATGACCCGCGCCATAGCAATCATGTTCGCTCTCGGTGCGCAACAGAAAGCCATTGAGGCCGCCGAATTGGCGCATCGTATGAAAACGCTCGAGGCGCCCGGTAAACATTTTGTGCACATAGCCCTGGTGGCTGACGTCCATGACGATACGGTCACTCGGGGTATCGAACACGCGATGTAACGCAATCGTCAGCTCAGTCACTCCGAGGTTCGGTCCGAGATGCCCGCCGGTTTGGGAGAGGACCTTGATCAGCTCATCGCGTACTTCCTGCGCGAGTTGCGGCAGATCCTGTTCACGAAGCGCTTTGATATCGGCTGGCGAACGGATTCCATCGAGCAAACGCTTCGGCGCGTCTGTCATCTCGGTAGTTTGCGGATTTTCAGAAGAGTTTGATTTCGTCATCGGTACTTTCGGATTCGATCGCTGCTTTCTCGGGAGGACCCGCTTCCTGCGAGGGCTCGAATTCTTGTACTACGGCTTTCCCGGTACTGTTGCGGGTAATGATCTCGATCTTTTGCTCGGCGTTGGCAAGACGTTCCTGGCAGATTTTTACCAGCTTCATCCCTTCCTCGTAGCGGACGATTAGATCTTCGAGTGGCAATTTACCCGATTCCATCTGCTCGACAATTTTCTCGAGCCGATCCATTGCGCCCTCAAAGTTCAGCTCCGCCTCGCGCGGCTTTGTTTTACTACTCATGGGGAAAACGGAGGAATTAAGCACAGCTTCGCTGGGAAAAAAGGGGGATTCGGCGTGAGGCAGACAATCCTGTCTGCCGGTGGCGTCGCAGACAAGATTGTCTGCGCCACAAATTTGCTCGCTTTGGTTCAAAGCTGAGCGACCGTTGCGACTTTCATTTTTCCATGCGCGCAGTTCAGTGGCCCTGGCGAACACGAACCGGAACTCAAAACCAAATGCAGCCGGTCTCTACGTCCTTTTACTCGATGTGGGACGCCGTTGCGCGGTTCGCAAAGGAAATTCGGGCCAGTGAATTCATGTCGGACATGATTAGCCGCCGAGACGCTTACGGCAGCGAAGGCGTGATGGGAGCGCTCGATTGCGCAACGCTCTACGGATTGACGCGCTGGTTGCGCCCTATGGTGCTCGTCGAATCGGGCGGATTTATTGGCATGTCCTCGGCGTTCATTTTGAAAGCGCTTGCGGACGAAAAGCTCCCCACCTCGAAGCTCTACAGCATCGAATTGAGCGAAGACTGCGAGCAAGGCGCGCTGATTCCCGAGGAACTGCGATCTTCGCTTGGATTCATGCCGATGTGCGGTCGAATCGAAGATTTTCTCAAAGGCGACCAGCTACCCCGGTCCATCGACATGTTCTTGCACGACAGCTCGCATAGCTATCAGCACATGCTCTGGGAATTTCGCCAGTTCTGGCCGCGCCTACGAGACGGTGGGTTACTCGTGTCTCATGATGTGCAGATGAACGCTGCGTTTCCTGAATTCGTCACAAAAACGTACGCGCACGAAAAAAAGACTGGCCGCCGCGATGAGCAGCGCACCTCTCATTACGAATGGGGCAGGTGGGGCTACATCGGCTTCGCGCTTAAGAAAGGCGGAACAGCCTGATCGCTATTGAAGCACGCATTTTCCTTTTGCAGTCTCGCTGATTAATTTTGCCAGGCGAGCCATTCGCGTTTCTTCTTTCTTCGCGCTGATAATCCACCAGCCAATCATTTTTCGATACGACGCCGGCTGTTTTTCAAAAAAATTCGAGGCTGCTT
>DATDAJ010000329.1:0-2467 GCA_036525475.1 Candidatus Udaeobacter sp. | reverse complement strand
GGCATGTATAACTCAAGATCGCGAATCGTCTGATAAAGCGTCTCTGCGGCCTCTGGCGTCCTTGGGGGAAAGAACTCGAACGAAAACGTAGGAGAATGTCCCCGCATGATCTCGGTGATATGCATCAGTCGGGCTTATCTTCGTTCCTGCCGCGACTTTCGGTCAAATCATCCGGAAATGCGAAACCGCACCACAGCTACGGCAACTCCTAAAAGAGAGTTGCAGCATCCGGCCACGAACTCATTCTCAGCGTCAAGCTGACCCCGCTGCCAACATCTTAAGAACGCTTCGTTTCGCCTTGGAAGCCGGATTATTTCGGCGAACGCGTGTCGGCGTGGGTTTTAATGTCGTGCCTTTGCTTGTCTACAACGCGACGCAGTTCGCGCTCCATGGTTTTAAATGCGTCGTGGATGACTTTTTTGAGCGGTTCGTGAGTTCCATTATCCGTCTGCCTTTCATCGGCCACAAGCTCGTGCCGTGGTGCCACAGTGACGTCGATGCGGCACCGGTATGGATTGCCTTTGTTATGGTTGTGATTGGTTTGCTCGATTGCGACATCGCAGCGGTTGATGTGATCACAAAATCTCTCGAGTCTTTCTGCATAATCCAAAACGAGATTGTCGATCTGGTCAGATTTTTCCAGACCCCGGTACGATATCTTAACAGGCAGTTGCATGATTACTTAGATACTACGGCTACTCGCCGTTGAGGGAACAAAAAATCGCGGTGCCAGCATTCATTTAAATTTGCCGCAACGATCGAAAATGACTGATCAGTCTGGCTGGTTCGACCTTCACCAAATCCGATTTCACATGTTCGACAATTCGCTGCCGCACATCGGCAGGCAACAAATCTACGATCGCGGCGTGGATTTCAGCAGGCGCCGCAAACGACCAGCCATCCTTCCCGTTTTGCCAAACAATTTTCGCGATTTGGTCAGCCAACTCTTTTTGAATTCGCCGGTCCGTTTCCGTGGCCAATTGCGTGCGCTCTGCAATTGACGCCGGTCCGCGGTGAGCACCCGCGCCTTCCGTTACCGGAAAGCGCCCGGCCGAGTCGCTTACCTTATCGATGAGTCTTCCGTGCGCGTCAGTCATATCAAATGCTTGCACGAGCTGCAGGCTCGGTCCGCGCGTCGGCGTTTCGTTTACCCGATAGGCTTTCAAGCTGCCGCGATCAGTGACGATCACAAGAGAACTCGGTGTCATGGCAAATCACTGGCGGCGCGTGCCCGCGCACATGTCTGCTACCTCTATAAATACAATCGTTGGCGGTTGCAACATCGCGCTTGCTCGAAACTTGTGTGCTTCGCATATGAGAACCGTATTACTTAGCCATTGCGTCTCGCGCGTTCTTCCTCGGCGGTAAACCGGGGAAATTCGACGGGCCGCTTTTTCCAGGATTCCTCGCGCGCCTGCGCTTGCGTGCCGCCGACAAGTTGCAGCAAACAACACGCTCGCCCGCCGAGATCGACATCATCGCCGGAGGCAAATCTTTTCGGCTCCGCTACAAAACCTGCGGCGTCGCTCGTGTCGAGAATCAATTGCCATTCGAGATGTTCCTGGCCAGGTAAGACAAAGGAGATGGGCTCGTAATGCGCGTTGATCAATAGCAGAAAGGTGTCGTCACGAACTGATTCGCCCTCGAAGTCGAGCACATCGGTTGCATCGCCACTCAGCAACATGCCGAGACAGCGCACGAAAGGCGACGTCCATTCTTCCTCCGTCATCTGGCTGCCGCCGGGATTGAACCACATCACATCTCGAATCTCCGAGCCCGGGATGCGGCGACCTTTTAGGAACTTCGGGCGCCGAAAAACCGGATGTTCTTTTCGGAGATGTATCAATTTTCGCGTGAACTCAAAAAACCGATTCTGCTTTTCGTCATGCTCCCAGTTAAACCAACTGATCTCGTTGTCCTGACAATAAGCATTGTTGTTGCCGTCTTGTGTCCGACCCCACTCATCTCCGCCGCAGAGCATCGGTACGCCTTGGGAAAGAAACAGTGTGGTGAAAAAATTGCGGCGCTGCCGGTCGCGCAACTCGTTAATCTGCGGGTCCTCGGTCGGACCTTCAACGCCGCAATTCCACGACTGATTATTGTTGTCGCCGTCGCGGTTGTTGTCGTTGTTCAGTTCATTGTGCTTTTCATTGTAGCTGACCAAATCGGTCAGTGTGAATCCATCATGGACTGTAACGAAGTTGATGCTCGCGTAAGGCCGCCGTCCGTGATGTTCATAGAGATCAGGGCTTCCGGTAAGTCGATAGGCCATGTCACCAATCCGGCCTTCGTCGCCTTTCCAAAAACCGCGGACCGAGTCGCGATATTTGCCGTTCCATTCCGACCAGGCCGGGGGAAAGTTGCCTACCTGATAGCCGCCTTCGCCGACATCCCATGGTTCTGCGATCAACTTCACTTGCGAGAGCACCGGGTCCTGCTGAATTACTTGGAAAAACGGATGGAGCGT
>DATDAJ010000328.1:0-2840 GCA_036525475.1 Candidatus Udaeobacter sp. | reverse complement strand
AGTTGTAACTATCGATGCCGAAGTTGAAGTACTTGAAAAAACCCAGGACAATTAGATTGGAGACGATCGAGATCGTGATTGCCGTCCGCCGGACGCGCGTCTTGCGCTGCTCCGGGTCGACAATTTTCACCGGCTGACGCCAGACTCGCCACACTTGCCAGGTGTTATGTGCGATGACCAGGCTCATGAGCCAATCGATAAACGTTGTGCCGAACATCAGCACGATGAACCGCGGCTCGGCCCAGCCGTAAAATGTGTATCCGGCAACGATCAACCAGGCGTTGCGCCAGCGTTGCCGCGCGCGAAACAGCGCGTAATAAACGAGCAGCGCGAAAGGCAGAAAATAGTAGATGAAAATGTGAGAGCTAAATACCACGCTCGATATTTGGTGATTTTTTCCGCAACACGGTTATAGAAAAACTCCTCTTGAAGTCGACACCATTCTTATCAGGCGTTCGCGGGTGTTGGACAGCGCTCGCACTGCCGGAGAGCAGTGCACCCGAAGCTCTTAGCTTCCGCCGCACTTTGTGTTTTTACGCCGCTATTCTCACTTGTTTGTCTATCCCGAAAGTCTTCGCGGGTGATTCGATTCCGCTGTCCGATTCGCACCAGAAATTCGTTAACGAACTGGTGGCGAAATCACGCTCGGCTGAAAGCAAACACGCGGCAGTGATCACGGGTGCGGATGGCTGGTTTTTTCTTTCCAGCGATATTCGATTTCTCTCGGTCGGCCAATTCTGGGGCGCTGACGCGGCGAAAGTCAGTCGGGCACATAAACCGGAATCGGCTGATCCGATTCCGGCGATTGTCGACTTTCATGATCAACTGAAACGCCGGGGAATCGCGCTACTGCTAATGCCGGTCCCGCCCAAGGCAGCAATTTACCCGGAGAAAATTGTGCCCGATGTCGATCTTCATGGTGAAACGGCGGCTCCATTCCTTGCGCGATTTTATGACGAGCTGAGGAAACGCGAAATTGACGTAGTCGATTTTGCGCCAGTCTTCCTTCAAAACCGCGCCGAGGAGCATGGCCCGGTTTTTTGCAAAACCGACACGCATTGGTCTGGATTTGGCTGTGTTCTCGCAGCACAAACGATCAAGGAGAAAATTCACGAGAAACTCGCCGGCCAGCCACGAAAAGATTACGCAGCCGAATGGAAAGAGACCACGATCAAAGGCGACCTTGGCGATCTTGCAGGACCCGATGCAAAAAAGATCGAGCCGGAAAAAATCGCGATCCGAACGATCAGTGATAAAGAAACAGGCGCGGCAATAAATCCTGATCCGAACAGCCCGTTGTTGATCATTGGCGACAGCCACACGCTCGTGTTCCACGATTTTCTTGCGGAGAAATCCGGTTTGCTTGATCAAGTAGCGTACGAGAACGGCTTCGCGCCTGATTTGATAGGCACGCGCGGCTCGGGCGCTACGTCGGTCCGGGTCAGTCTGTATCGGCGCACACGGAAAGATCCCGGCTATCTCGCTAAGAAAAAAGTGATCGTCTGGTGTTTCGCCGCGCGCGAATTCACCGAGTCAGACCAGGGCTGGGACAAAGTGCCTGTAGGTCAGTAAGAATGTCAACGGCCAACGCCAAGCGGCTAGCCATCGCGGCAATTGCGTCAAGCATCGCTATCCCTTCTCTTGCGCAAAACACTCCAACTCCGGCTGATCCACCGCGCGATCTCACCGTATTGATACTCGGCGATTCGCTCGGGTTGTGTGGATTCGGCAAACGGCTCGACCAAAAATTCCGCGCGGATCCGCGGGTGAAATCAGTTTTCACCTATTGTACGTGCGGCACGAATCCGCTGAGTTGGCTGAAAGAGAAACCCTTCACGCACATTCAGACGCATTGTGGTTACTGGAGCATTGAATCGCAGCCGGATGCGCATGCCGCCAAGGAACTGCACGATACTTATGGAATGACGAGCGGCCATCGTCCGACATCGCACCTAGTTCCGAAGCTGGACGACCTCCTCGCCACAATCCAGCCAGATATACTCGTTATGCAAACCGGAGGGAACCTGTTCGGCTTGTTTTCGGGCCGCGAAAAAGTAAAGCCGGACCGTGACGGGCCGATGTTGCGAAAATACCTCGTGCCGTTCGTCAAAAAAGCGATTACGCCGCCGTCGAAGTTGCGAAAAATTTACTGGGTTGCGCCACCCAAGTCCGGACGCGTTTCAGACGAAGTTCAGGAGTTCGTGTTCGAGCAAACGCAGAAAGACATCGGCAGCGTAACGCAGTTAATCGATAGTCGAAAACTGGTCGCCTATCCCTACAAGCACATGGATCCGGATAAGGAGCATTTCGCCGGCGAAGACATGAACAGGTGGACGGACAAGGTGTGGGGAGAGATCGACCGCGATCTCTCCGCGCAGGCATGGTCGGATGTGCGGCCACTCAGCGAATCAATCGCGAAACTCGCGCCCGTGGCCGCGCCGAGTGCAACGCCCGCGGAGGCGTCGTTGATCGTAAAAGCGAAACTCGTTTCCAAAACGACACCGATTCGGCGGGAGGAATTAATGCCGTATCAGGAATTTCTGGTCGGATTTGTTTATGATGTGGAAGGAGTGATTGCGGGCGAATACGGCGAGAAACAAATCCTGGTGATGCACCCGGCTTACATTGGCCTGCAGCCGCAATCGCTCGGGAAATTTCGAATCGGCCGGAGCTACGAGCTTCAGTTGCGCGCGTTAGACGGCTCGATTTGGAGTACAATAAAGTCGAAGGACGATTCCGGCCGGATCGAGCTGGAACCCTACATTCTCGTGCAGGATGAAGCGCGATACCCCAAGAGCGCGCGATAAGAAACATTGGTCACCAATGATTCGCGCGGTTTT
>DATDAJ010000327.1:0-2876 GCA_036525475.1 Candidatus Udaeobacter sp. | reverse complement strand
CGCGGCCACGACCCGGACGGCAACCAATACGACCTTTCGCAAAAAGGCATGGCCAACGTGCGCGAAGGCTACGTCGAATTCGGCTGGGAACAGCCGCGCTGGATCAATCACGTCTGCATCCGCAGCGGCCGCCCGGCGCATATCGCCGAGTTCTATCAGAAAGTTTTCGATTTGCAGCCCGTCGAGGGAATGTCCGGCGACAACAGCTACTATCTTACCGACGGTAAAGTGAATCTTGCGATCCGTCCTTGGGACATGATCCAATACCGCGGCCACATGGCGGGCCTAGATCACTTCGGTTTCAAGGTCGACGATTTAGCACAAACGAAAAAGGATCTTGACGCCCTGGCTGCCTCCTCGCCCGCTTCCGCGCCGAGAAAAATCGCCATCGGCCGCGAGGGCGAAACGCGCCAGAAAAACCTCGAAGGTTGCAAGCTGTGCAAGCAAAGTCTCGCCGATCCGGACGGCGTGCTGCTGGATTTGACGGACTGAGATATCGTGGAGTTGCCAACCGGCGTGGAAGCGTCCAACTTGGCCGAAAGACACAAAGCTTGGGAGGATTCATGGAATTTGCCAACATCAATGACACCATGCGCACGGCCAAGGATGAAGAGAAACGATTTATTCCGCTCTTCGGCTCAGAGACGTTTCGCTCCTGGATACTCTATTTCCGGCCGGGCGAACACACCGACATGCATTTCCATATGTCGCCGGAAACCTTTCTCGTACTCGAGGGCAAGGCGTCGGTCAGAGGGCTAAAAGGCGAGGAGCGCATCATCGAAAAGAACGAGATCGTCTTTTTCGGCGCCAAGGACTACTACCAGATCACCAACGTCGGCACTGAACCGCTGGTGCTCGTGGGCAACCGTTCCGAGTCTTTCGGCGGTGCCCACGTGACCGCCGAAGAAAAGCCTTCATAGCCTCCGAAAACCGCACGAAGAGCCGCGTGCCGGAATGAGCAAGCGTGTCGCGTTTCCCCTGTTCTTTTCGTTCGCCCTATTCGTAATTACGCCCGGGACATCGCGCGGCATTCAGGAAATTAAAATCGCCTCGACGGGTCCCGGCGTCAGCACGCTGCCGCTCGAAATGGCCACACGAAAGGGTTTTTTCCGCGATGAGGGCCTCGATGTTCTGACGATCACGATGAGAACGAATATCGCGGTCAACGCGCTTCTAACCCGCAGCGTCGACTATGCAACGCCGAGCACTTCGGCGATCAAGGCCGCCACCGCCGGATTGCCGGTCAAATTGATCGCTGTATTGTTGGGGCGCCCCGATTACTTTCTCACGGTAAAGAAAGAGATTAGATCGCTAAAGGATTTGAAGGGTAAACGCGTTGCCATTGGCACTTTCGGCGCTGCCGCCGATTTGGCGCTGCGCACGGTCGCGAAACAGGATGGCTTGGACCCCGATCGCGATCTCATTCGTTTACAGATGGGCGGAGCCGCTTCTCGCTACGCTTCTCTGATCGCTGGAAGCGTAGACGCAACGATTTTAACGCTGCCGTATAACTTGCAAGCGGAAAAGGCCGGTTACAAAGACTTGCTCTGGTTCGGCGAGCGCATGGAATTGCCCTTATCCGGGCTTGTAGCCCGCGACGAAACTATTCAAAAAAATCCAAAGCAAGTTCTCGCGGTCGTGCGCGCGGTCTTTCGCGCCATGAGCTTTGCAGGCGCCAATCGCGAAGAAACCACGCAAATAATCGTCAACTGGCTCAAAGTAGACCAGGAAGTCGCCGCCAAAAGTTACGACCTCGGCAAAAACAGTTGGTCCGCCGGCGGAATCGTCTCGGACGCAGCGGTGAAGGTATTGGTCGATCAAGCGATATTGGAGATCAAGGGTAAAGACACCGTCCCGCTCGACAAAGTCCGTACCTGGAGCTTCGCCGAACAAGCGCGGCGGGAGTTGGCGAACGCAGGAATAGCGCGATAAGCGCCTCTCGTATTCGCAGGTCGATGGATAGGTAGGCCGGAGCAGAATGGGACTTTCGATTCGAGAAATCATCGCAACCTATAATCCCGATGCTCATTTAAGTGAGGGGTCAACCCCGCCATCATCTTGGTACACAGATCCTCGCATTCTCGAACTCGAGCAAAAAACGGTCTTTTCGCAGTCGTGGCAGTTCGTCGGTCGCACCAATCAGCTGGGCGATCCAGGCAACTACATCATATGTGATGTCGCCGGCGAGCCAATCGTCGTCGTTGTAGGAAATGACAATGTTCTGCGTGGCTTCTTCAACGTCTGCCGTCATCACGCCGCAGCCGTAATGACGAAATCAGAGGGAAGAACAGAGAATCTGCGCTGTCCCTACCACGGCTGGACGTACAATCTGGAAGGTGCGCTGATTCTTACCTCAGAATTTGGCGGGGTCGCCAATTTCGACCGCGCCGCGAACGGGCTTGTTCCGGTTCAAACTGCGGTCTGGCAGAACTGGGTGTTCGTAAAGCTCACGTCTGGAAATCTGTCACTCGAAGATTTTCTTGACAAGGATCTCATCGGACGTTTAGAACGCTTGAACCTCGAACAATTAAGATGGTTCGAACGCCGCCACTATACAGTCAACTGCAACTGGAAAGTCTTCGTCGACAATTACCTCGACGGTGGCTATCACGTGCCGCATATTCATGGCGGCTTGAACGGCGTGCTCGATTACAGCAACTACAAGATCGAAACGGGCGAGCGTTTTTGTGTGCAGTCGAGCCCGATCGTTTCAAATGTCGGCGAAGGTAAAACCGCCGAAGTCCGCAATGGAGAGCGCGAATTCTATTACTGGATCTATCCGAATCTCATGATCAACATCTACCACGGCGTGATGGATACGAATCTCGTCATCCCGCGCGGCATTGACCGAACCGAAGTCATCTTCGATTACTACT
>DATDAJ010000326.1:0-6705 GCA_036525475.1 Candidatus Udaeobacter sp. | reverse complement strand
CGCGGGTTAGAACTTCAGGCTGGTGATGTCGGCGACATCGGTCGTTTGCCTCGCGCGATATAACGCGACGAGAAGCGCAAGCCCCACCGCCACTTCAGCCGCCGCCACCGTGATGACGAAAAAGACGTACACCTGCGCGTTAAAGTCTGGCAGCCCGTTGGCACCGACACGAAATCGCGAGAAAGCCACGAGCGACAGGTTGGCCGCGTTCAACATTAGCTCGAGCGACATCAAAATAACGATGAGATTTCGACGTAGCATCACGCCGGCGAAACCGATCGTGAAAAGGATCGCGCTTACGACCAAATAATCGCCGAGCGTGATCATATTACCGTGGTTCCCGCCGGCTCAGGAGGACCACCCCGATCGTGGCAACGAGCACCAGGACGCCGATGATTTGAAAGGGCAGATTGTAGTTGCCAAACAGTAGCTGTCCGATGTGCCACACGTCATCCGTAGTTGATCTTGCAAGCGGCGGAAAAGTGCGTCGCGCAGATTGAAAGTGCCCAATGACAACGTAGATCTGAAGCAGCAGGATCACGGCCACCCCAATACCGCCCACGGCGGCGAGCCAGTTGATTTGGCGTCGTTCTTCGACGCGGATATCGAGCAGCATGATGATGAATAGGAAAAGTACCATCACCGCGCCTGCATAAACCAGAACCTGAATGATGCCGACAAAAAACGCGTCGAGCGACATGTACAGCGCTGATAACCCGAGGAATGAAACAACCAGACTGAGCGCGCTCGCGACCGGGTTCCGATTAAGGACGACAGCCGCGCCGAAAATCACCGTCAGCACCGCAAAAATCCAGAATAGGAAAGGGGACATTTTTCAGGCCACAGATGAACACGGATCGAACACGGATGTAAATCGGAATCCAAAATCCGTGATTATCCATCACTATCCGTGTTAATCCGTGGCTCCTACTTTTTTTCGTTCCATTTGAGCACCACGCCGTGCATTACCCCGCCGATCTCGAGGAGTTTTTCCTTGTGATGGATCATGTCGGCTCGCGTGAAGCCGGTAATGGCGTAATCTTTGCGCAGATAAATGGCCTGCTCTGGACAAACTTCCTCGCACATGCCGCAGTAAATGCAGCGGATCATGTCGATATCGAATTCTTGAGGAAATTTTTCGACCTTCGCGAAACGCTCGGACCGCGCAATTTCGCCGGGAATAATCTTGATCGCGCGCGGCGGACAAATGAATTCGCAAAGTTGACACGCAACACAGCGCACTCGTCCATCCGTGTCGCGCACCAGCGCGGGGGCGCCGCGGAAATGATCCGGCAGGTGACTGTCCCATTTTTGCTCGGGATATTGCATCGTCACCTTGGTGCGTCCGAGCAGCGTATTCTTGAAATGCTTAAACGTGATCGCCAGACCGGCGGCAATGGCTGGCAGATACATTCGCTCGCGCCAGTTCAATCTCGGTCGTGGAACAGTAATGGTCATGCTTTAACTCACGTTCATGCTCTTGCTCATGATTATAAACCGTCCCTGCCGAGCATGAGCAGGAGTATGAGCATGATAAGATTCATTTCGGAAAGTAAGCGAGAATTCCCGCCACCAGAAAAATGTTCACCAACGCAATTTCGAAAAAGAAAAGCCACCCCAGCCGCATTAGCTGATCCCATCGAAATCGCGGGAGCGTCCATCGCACCACATAAACAAGAAAATCACGACGGCGACCTTTGTGAAAAAGACTGCGATGTTGATCAGACCAAAGAACCATCCGTGGGAGCCATCGGGTATGCCGGGGAAATGCCAGCCGCCAAAAAATAACGTCACGACAACAGCGGATCCGGTGATCATCGCAGCGTATTCGCCGAGAAAATAAAGCGCGAACTTCATTGAGCTGTATTCGGTGTTGTAACCGCCGGCCAGCTCTTGCTCCGCCTCCGGCAAATCGAATGGCAGCCGGTTCGTTTCAGCGAAAATGGCGATCATGAACACCAGGAATGAGATGATCATTGGAATGGTGAGCAGCCATTTCCATGGATTCATCCAATCGCCAATGAAAGGCGCAATAAACCAGCCGTGGTCGATTTGGTACTGCACAACGCTCGTTAGTCGCAAACTTCCAACCAAGAGGAAGACCGGAATGACAGCGAGCCCGAGCGAGAGTTCGTAAGAAAGCATTTGCGCGCTGGAACGAATGCCGCCGAGAAAGGGATATTTCGAATTGGAAGCCCAACCGCCGATGACGATTCCGTAAACGCCTAACGATGAGAGTGCGAACACAAAGAAGATTCCGACGTTCACGTCCGCAATCACCATCGGCACACCGAACAGCGTGCTGCCGAACGGCACCACCGCGATCGTGATGAGGGCCGGCATGACAGCGAGGCACGGCGCCAGCCAGTAGTAAAAAGTATTCGTAGCGTGTGGTGTGAAATCTTCTTTCAGCAACAACTTGAACATGTCGGCAATGGGCTGGAAAAGGCCGGCGGGCCCCACGCGATTGGGCCCAACGCGGTCCTGAATAAACGCGCTGACCCGGCGCTCCGCGTACACTGCGTAAGATACCATGAACAAGATCACTCCCAGCAGAACTGCGATTTTCAGTAGCGAGGTGATGATGAAAAAAGAGTCCATGGCGGTCGTCAATGTTTTACCGCCGAGGCGCCGTTTCTGGTTCGACTTGTCGAATCGTCGATGAACCGGGATGAGCTTGCGCCTGATCTAACTTGTGCCGAACACCGCGCCGTGCAGCCTGCACCGCGATCGCTTGTTCGATTGCTTCTTCGTCGCTGGGATGCATTGGCGGCAACTCTGCAATCTCCAGAATGTGCACGCCGAGATCGCCGATTTTGCTTAGACTCAACCCGGCGAATTGTGGGACTGTTTCGCTCATCCGGCGGAAAACATCTTCAATCGAATGAAGCGAGTCGCCGCCACCGATTGCCTGAAGAAGGTCGCGTAAAATCTCCCAATCATCGCGAGCATTGCCCGGCGGGCGAGTCGCTCGGTTTAAGCGTTGCAAACGGCCTTTGCCGTTGACCATAGAGCCGCGTTTTTCGGCGAACCCGCATGCGGGCAGGACAACGCTCGCCTTTTCTGTCGCTGCGTTGTGCAAATTATTCATCACGATGAATGCGGGCAGTCGCGCGAGTTCTTCGACCGACAGGCCCAGGTGCATCGCGTTCTCTTTTAAAATCACCAGCGCTTTGATCCCTCCGGATCTTACCGCGTCGGCAATGGCCATGAGCTTTGCGCCGGGCGCCGAGCGTGAACCCAGGATCAGCCGGGCGCCGTTTGTGTTCGCGTTGCGATCTTTACTTAACAAAATCTTGTCTGCGCGACCGCGCCTCGGGACAATATCGACCCATTTAACGCCTAACGAGCTAACCAACTGCGCCGTGAGCCAAAGCTCTTCGTTGGTCATCCGCCCCGAAGCGACGATTGCAATCTCGGAGTCGGCAAACTGTTTTAAATGGAGCGCAGCTTGCCCAACCGCAGTTGGCCAATCGGCCGGGACCAGTCTTCCCCCGGAACGAATCTGCGGCTCCAGCAAGCGGCCGTCGGCTTCAAGATATTTGTAATTGAGGCGGCCATAATCGCACATCCAACAGGAGTTAACGTAATCGTTCTCGCGCGGCGTTTGGCGATAGACGACGTCCTCCCGAGTTCCGATGATTGTATTGCACCCCGTCGCGCAACTTGTGCAGATGCTCTTCGTTTCTTTCAGGAACCAGACCCGCATTTTGAAGCGGAAATCGGTCGAAGTGAGCGCGCCCACCGGGCAAATGTCGACGGTGTTAAGCGAATAATTGTTTTCCAAAGACCTGCCAGGATGCGCCGTTAGGATTGTGTGACTGCCGCGGTCAACGAAGCCGAGGACGTCGTCATGCGCGATCTCCTGGCAAAAACGGATGCAGCGCGAGCAGAGAATGCAGCGCTCGTCATCAAGCGTCACGCGTGGGCCGAGCTGCACCGCTTTCGGCTTTTTCACTTTGTTCTCCAGGAAACGCGATTGCGAACTGCCATAGTCGACACTGAACTCCTGCAAACGGCATTCGCCGGCTTGATCGCAGATCGGACAGTCGAGCGGATGATTGATGAGGAGAAATTCCATGACGCCCCGCTGACATTCCTTCACCAGCGGTGAGTCGGTTCGAACGGCCATGCCTTCGGCTACGTCCTGTGCGCAGGAAATTTGCGGGCGCGGCATCCAGTTGATGATCGGTTTGCCGTCGGCGCCAAGCTCCGGCTTGCGATCGGGCCCGAGCCTCGGAAATCCCATTTCGATCAAACACATCCGGCAATTGCCCGGCGAGCTCAGCTTCTTGTGATAGCAATACCGCGGCACGAAAATGCCAACCCGCTCGCACGCCTCGATCACCCGTGTGCCCTTCGCAAACTGATGCCAGACGCCGTCGATTTGGACGTTGAACAGCGGAGGCGCTGAAGGGGCGTCACTCATCACATTTTCATGCTCGTGATCGTGCTCGTAATCGAAAAATGTGGAGAACGATTATGATCATGAGCACGAGTAAGAGAGTTCATTTCAAATTGTTCCTTTTGCCCCGGCTTTTTCCCAGCCGGGGTCGTGGGCCATGGGCACGGTGGGAATCGATTCTTCCTCGATTAATTCTTCGGATGTGTACTCAGGCGGGAGGGGTGGTGGAATTGGCTTCTGGGCGCGCGACGCAAATTCTTCCGGGAATTTTTGGACAAAACTTTGCGTTGGCCATGCACAAGCTTCGCCAAATGCGCAAATGGTGCGCCCCGCGATGTTATCGCCAATCGTTTTCAGTGTTTTCGGATCTTCGACCACGCCGCCGCCGCGCAGCATGCGGTCGGTGATTTTTTGCATCCAAAGCGAGCCTTCCCGGCAGGGTGTGCATTGGCCGCAGCTTTCGTGCGCGTAGAACTTGTTGATGTTGTTTAGCGCCCAAACCATGTCGCGCGAATCATCCAGCACGATCACGCCGCCGGAACCCGCCATGGAACCTGCGGCCGCGAGGGAATCGAAATCCATTGGAATATCGTCGATTGCGATTTCGCGTTCAATTGTTGAGCCGTCGGTCTGTCTTTCCTTCAGCTTCAAGCGCTCATCGGCGCGCAACACTTTGGCGGAGCTGCCGCCTGGAATGACGGCTTTTAGTTTTCGCCCCGGTCGCAAGCCGCCGGCCATCTCGTAAATCAGCTGCCCCATCGTAACGGCGCCGACTTCAACTTCAAAGTAGCCTGGACGCTGCACGTCGCCGCTGACGCAGAGAACTCGCGTGCCGGTGTTGTTAGGCCGACCGAGGCGCGCATACTCTGCGCCGCCCATGGCCATGATATGTTTAATGTTACAGAGTGTCTCGACATTGTTCACGATGGTCGGACACATGTAGAGACCCAGCACGGCTGGAAAATACGGCGGCTTGATCCGCGGATAACCGCGTTTGCCCTCCAGCGATTCGATCAGACCCGTTTCCTCGCCGCAAATGTAAGCCCCCGCGCCGCGGTGAAGGTAGAACTCAACATCGAATCCGGACCCGAGAATGTTTTTGCCAAGGAAATTGTGTTGCTGCGCTTCCTCGATTGCGCGCTCGAGGATGTTTGCGCCCTCCGGGAATTCTCCGCGGATGTAGATGTAGGCGGTGTGGACATTGAGCGCATAACACGAGATCAACATTCCTTCGAGCAACTGGTGCGGATCTTCGTGAATGATGTAGCGGTCTTTGAATGTGCCCGGCTCGGATTCGTCGGCGTTGCAAATCAAATACACCGGCCGCTTTTCGTCCGGCTTGATAAAGCTCCATTTCAAACCGCAGGAGAATCCCGCCCCGCCGCGGCCGCGGAGTCCCGAGTTTTTGACTTTGTTCACGATGTCCTCGCGTGACAGAGTCAACGCTTGCTTTAATTGTTCGTAACCACCGTCGCGCAGGTAGCACTCGATGTCGCTCGTCCAGCCGGGGCGCCCGATATTCTTATAGACCAACCGGTGTTCCAACGGATGCGGCGGCCATGGCAATTGCAAATTGCCGATTGCCGCTCGCCCATTGCGTAAGAAATCCGCAGCGGAATTTGGATCGACACGCTCGTGCAGTTGTTCGCCAACCATGCACACTGGCGCCGTGTGGCAGCTGGCCAGACATTCAACAAATTCGACGCTGTAATTTCCGTCCGCGCTGACCACGATCGGATTATGCATTTCCTCACCATCACTCGAGCGCTGGATTCCCAGAGGCGCGCACAAATTGTCCATCAGTTCCAGTCCTCCCGCCATCGCGCAACTGAGCGTGCGGCACACCCGGATATGCGTCTTCCCGGCCGGATGCTGGCGAAACATTGGATAAAACGTGACCACCTCGAGAATGTTGATCGGTTGGAGGCCGAGTTTTTGCGCAATCCAGAAGATTGCTTCGTCAGTGATGAACCCGAAATGTTCCTGCCACAAATGCAAGAGCGGCATCGCTGCACTTCGACGGTGCTCGCTCGGATAACGCGCAATCGCATGGTCCATTTTGCGCTCTAATTCTGCGGGAATTTCGATGCGCGTCGCGTCTGCCATCGTTGAACGTAAACCAGCGCATTGATACGCGGCAAATCGCCTTTCGTGTTGGTCTCGGCCGAATTAGCGTGATGCAGGCAATCCTGCCTGCGAGTCTGGGGCAGACAGGATTGGCTGCCTCACAGCGGATCAATCGGAGAGTGTGCTGTCCTTCGACTGCACTTTGTCGTCCTTGAAAACGATCGTGACCGTGT
>DATDAJ010000325.1:0-3289 GCA_036525475.1 Candidatus Udaeobacter sp. | reverse complement strand
GCCAACCCCGCTGCAACGCATGGCGAAATAAAACATTCGGTCGCAATCCTGCCACGGCCGCTTGCGCTGGCCGTACGCGACATCGTGCAGCACCGAAGCGTTCCGATATCTGCCTTCAAACGGCCCGCCCATGACCGACCAAAGATACCGCGGAATGGATGCGCCATCGACGAGCGAACCGATCGGCGCGAGCCAGACTTCGCCGTGCGGATCGGTGTAGCGTAGTTCAGTTAACAGCGTCATTGTTCGCCCGTCCGAATTCCACTTCGTCACCGGCTCGCCGTTGTAGTGGCCCCATTTGGATCCACCTGCGACGGTTTGTTGGATACCAGGCCCGCCACCTGCGCTATTGCTTGAAGTGCACCCAACGAAAGCGGTCGCGAACAGAGGAATGAACGCGAACAATTGAATTGCGTTTACGTTTCCCATGAACGGGAACGTTCATCGTTCAACGATCAAGATTCAACTGTTGGCACAATGGCATCTGATCAGATGAATTATGCCACCGGACGGTATTCAGAGAGCAATGCTCACAACGCCGAGTAAACAAGATGTTAATTGGTGGCGCAATTCGCGCCACGCGCCGCCTCCACGAATGCCGACACCGTCTGCAAATCTTTTGTATGACTACCGTCGCTCTTATCGGTTTTTGTCTTCGAATCGACGCCTGCTGGACGCGCGACGCGAATAGCCTCCTGAACATTCGCTGGTCCTAGTCCCCCGGCGATGATCGTTGGGATGCGAACACTTTCGATAATGCGCCGGTCCAGTTCCCAGCTATGTGTCACGCCCAGGGCTCCGATCTGGCGATCGCCGGATTCGTAGCTATCGAGAAGAAGCCAATCGGCGATCCCATCGTACGAACGAGCGAGGCCAATACTGCTTTCGTCAACTACGGGAATGCTCCGCATCAGCGCGACCTGCGGAAACTTCGTTTTGAGTGTTCGTAACTGCGCTGGTGAAAGATGATGTGGCGCTGCCCCGAGATGCAGGATGTCTGGCAGGAGCGCGGCGGTGAAGCGCATAATGAGATCCGCGTCGTGAGAAAGCGACAACGCGCATGCTTTTGAGCCCGCGGGGATCGCCGCAAAAATGTGGCGCGCCTTTTCGATTGTCTGCTCGCGCGGAAACGAGCCCTCGCCGACCAAAACACCGATGTGATCGACACCCAATTCGCCGAGCGCACGACCCTCGGCGGGCGTAGTAACTTCGTAGATTTGGACAATCAATGCCGCAAGTTGCGGCTTGCGGACAAATTATCTAGCTAGCACGGCGTGAAACACGAGAATTCTCGTGCAGACTTGCGCGGCGCTCCGAGCTTTTTGCCGGCGCCACTGAATGCGACTCAACAAATTCCGCCAGCGCTCAGCGCGTCCACGCTTTCCAGCGTTTGCGGATAGGCTTTGCGTACTGTTCTACGTCCACCTTTTTCCACTGTTTAACGCCGTTTCGCATGACATCTTCCGATTTTTCGCGGACCGATTTGAACAGCGGCCAGAGAAATGGCAGTGACAAAACGCTCCAGTTGAATTTCCCCCACGGCGACTCCACCACGATTTCGCGTTTGCGCTCGCTGGGAGCGGCGTAGCGGATGGCCAGACCAATGGCGATTCCAAGGCCGAGTGCGCCGAGAATAGTCGGCACAGGATTTTCGCGCATGAAATCTTCGGTACGCTCTAGCGCCAGGTTCGCCTTCTCTTTGGTTTGGTCCCAGGTCTGGCTCATTTGCGTGGAAACTTCTTCTTTTGCTCGACGAAACTGCTCACGCCCAGTCGTGCCAATGTCTTCTTCGCGCGGCTGAAATTGCTGCGTCGGAAGCGGTTCGTCCCTCGTAAAATCGTTTTCGTTTGGATTCATACAAAATTGTATCGTATGTCGAGGCACGATTGCGTTTCTCGGATGTGGCCATTTGCTGGCCGAAAATGCCGCACCGAATGCACATTTCGCGCTTCGGGGACAGGGAAGCGGCTACAGGATTTGGAGATACGCGTCGTAAACGTCTTCGCCCCAAGCAACGAAAATCACTTTCTGAGGATTATCGCTTACCGCGAGAAATTCACGCGTCATTTGGATCGCAATGTGCGCGGCTTCCTCAATCGGATAACCGTAAGCGCCGCAACTAATCGCCGGAAACGCCAGTGTTTTGATTTCATTTTTCACCGCAAGCTGCAGGGAATTGCGGTAGCAATTTGCCAGTGTTCGCGGTTCGTCGTGTTTCCCGCCGCGCCAAACAGGCCCAACTGTGTGAATGACGAATCGAACTGGCAAACGATATCCGCGCGTGATTTTAGCTTGGCCTGGGCGACAACCGCCGAGCGTGCGGCATTCGGCGAGCAGTTCTGGGCCTGCGGCGCGGTGAATTGCGCCATCGACGCCGCCACCGCCGAGGAGCGTCGTGTTCGCCGCGTTCACAATGGCATCAACGCCCAGTTTAGTGATGTCGCCGCGGGCGATATCGATGTTGCTATGGGGATATTTCTTCGCAAATGGTCGTTCGCGCATCTTTTTCCGCTTCAACGCTTTAACCATTCAACGATGTAACGTGGCGCAGCCAGTTCTCACGGCGCGAGCCGATCAATTTGCCACGATCCATCCGGCAGTCGCGTGTACCGAAACCGGTCGTGCAAACGGTTGGTACGGCCCTGCCAAAATTCCATTTTATCCGGCTTCAGTCGATAACCGCCCCAGTGCGGCGGCAATGGAATTCGCTTATCGCCGAAGCGCTCAGTCATCTCCGCCATGCGCGCATCGAGCATACGCCGGCCATCGAGCACCTCGCTTTGACGCGATGCCCATGCGCTCAACTGACTTCCGACAGGACGCGAATGAAAATACGTCTGCGACTCTTCACGCGACGTCTTTTCCACTTTTCCACTGATACGAATTTGCCGGTCGAGTTCGATCCAGTAAAACCCAAGCGCGGCGAATGGATTGGCCTCAAGCTGTTTCCCCTTCGTGCTTTCATAATTCGTAAAGAACACGAAGCCATCTTGATCGAAGCTCTTCAGCAGAACGATTCGCACCGACGGTCTGCCATCGCGATCCGCCGTCGCAAGACTCATCGCATTGACGTCGTGAATGCCAGCCTCAATCGCGGCGGTGAACCAATTCCCAAACTGTTTAACCGGATCACGATTAAGGTCGCGCCGACGCAGACCTTTGCCGACGTGCTCGTAACGCGAAGCCGCAGGATCATGCGGAAATTCCATTACGAATTCCTACAATCGAGTCGCCAGAATGTCCATGTCGGGGCCGCCTGCTGTAGCAACGCGCCTGTGGCGCGTTCTCT
>DATDAJ010000324.1:0-2320 GCA_036525475.1 Candidatus Udaeobacter sp. | reverse complement strand
TGCGGCCACTCATCTCCATAAAGAAGCGCGACGCGGGCGCCCAAATCTTCGGCCGCCTGGAACTGCCGGGCGACTTTCGTTGGCGTGAGCGGGTAATCGATGCGGTAGCCGCGATCGCGCAGTTGCTGGATTTGTGCGAGTGCGTCGGCGCGGCGTTCTTCTTTTGCGATAACGACGTAGATGTCGATCTTGCTATCGTTTGCTAACGCTTTCTGCATCGCCTCGCGTGCTTGCGGGATTTCGTTGATCAATTCGCCGAGAACGACGTCACCCATTGCGAATCCAAGCGCAGGCAGAGAAAGCGTGCCATCGCTCAGCTGCGAAATGAGATTATCATAGCGGCCACCGCCGGCGATCGCCCGGAACTTCCCGGCACGATCGAACACCTCGAACACGATTCCGGTGTAATAGGCAAGTCCACGAACGATTCCTACATCGATCGCAACGGAATCGCCGAGGCCGCGAGCGCGCAGCCCATCAACGAGTTGCTCTAGCTTTGCGCTTTTGCCGACGCTCTTCAGCGTCGCGAAGACGGGGTCGGCAAGGTCCCCGAGTTTCTCTGCCGTCTTCTCACGCGACTCTCGCGCTGATTTATCGATCGCTTGCAGTAAATCGTCCCACCGCTCAGCGGGCACGTTTTTGGCGCGGAAAAAATCAGTCCAGAATTCGCGATCGCTAATCCGGACGACGAAATCTTTTTCGGTGAATCCGAACGCACGCAGGATATCAATGCAAAGCGCGACCAGTTCGATGTCAACGGCGAGATCCTTCTCGCCAATCATGTCGCAATTCAGCTGAAAATGTTCGCGCAACCGCCCGCGCTGTTGCTTCTCGTATCGGAAAAATTGTCCGACCGAGAACCATTTGAGTGGTTTCTTGAATTCGCGTTGATGCGCCGCAACCACACGAGCAAGCGTGGGCGTGAGTTCAGGACGCAGTGCGACTTCGCGTTCGCCTTTGTCTTTGAAATTGAAAAGCTGCTCGACAATTTCCGCGCCGCTTTTCTTCTTGTACAGCTCGGTCGCCTCCAGAGGCGGGCCTTCCCATTCGACGAAGCCGTAACGGCGCGCGACCTCACGCCAACGTGCGAAAATGTAATTGCGCCTGGCGCAGTCGTCGGGCAGAAAATCGCGAAAACCGGGTAAAGCCTGCATAAGCAGAATGTTACGTTGTCAGAGAGCAGGCGTTTTGATCATCGCCGCGGACACGACCATCGGGGACAGAATTTACGATATGAGGTCGAAGGTGAAAGAACTCCCGCGTTAAAGGACCGGGAAGATACACGATGGAGAACATCCATTGAATCAAAGCAGAGGGACAAATATGAAACAAATCAGATTAACAAAAATATTGGCAGCCGGCTTGGTTTTTGCAGCATCGCTGGGATTGGCGCTCGCACAGACCACAACGACAACAACGAGCACAGACCCAGTGACCGGCACAACGACAACCCAACAGACGACTACCAGCACTGCGGGAAACATCGTCACCTACACCCCCGACTCGGATTACTTCACGTTCCGAACGGCGTCGGGTGCGGCGCCCGTACGTTATTACTACACGAAGGATACGGCGATAGTTGATCCGGCAGGTCGCACTGTAACCTGGTCGGCAGTCCGTCCAGACATGCCCGCCACCGTTTACTACTCAACAGTGGGCGATCGAGTTGTGGTCCGCAAAGTAGTATTGGCGCAACCTGCGCAACCAGCCGCTGTGATTAAAGAAACGACTACTACCACTACGACGACAAAGCCGTAGCGAAATTGTTGTTTAGCTAGAACTCAAAGCGCCCGCGAAAACTCTCGCGGGCGCTTTTTTGCATTTAGGACTTCGGATTACCCACGAATGTCAACGGTGGAGGTCGGCAAAGAAGTTTTCCTGTGCGAAAGCGGCAAGAGCACTGCCGCACTCCAAAACGTGGCCGTAATTCGACGCTCAATGCCGCGCATGCGTTTTGGAGTGCGGCGCTGCTGCGCCGCTTTTTGATAGCCACTCGCTTTGCACGTAAATTTGCCGCCCGGTGGCTGCATCAAAAAAAGAAAAGCCTGATCTGCAGAAGAAAGTGCACGAAGTACCGCACAGGCCGGGTGTGTACTTGATGCGCGACCGGTTCAACCGCGTGATTTACGTCGGCAAAGCGCGCGACCTGCGCAAACGGGTGAGTTCGTATTTTTTGCCCTCGAAATTGGCCCAGGCCGATTTGAAAACACGCGCCCTGCTCGACGCGACATGGGATTTTGAAACGCACACGGTCCGTAGCGAAGCGGAATCGGTTTTGCTCGAAGGCAAATTGATCAAGGAATACCGGCCGCGCTATAAC
>DATDAJ010000323.1:0-4244 GCA_036525475.1 Candidatus Udaeobacter sp. | reverse complement strand
CCGATACCGCTATGCCGGTACGAATTCGATTTTGACCTTACACCCGAGCGATCTCGCGGCGCGGTTTAGTGTAGCAAGTGTCACCGACGTGTTCTTGGGGTCGAGGAGCCGATGGACTGCGGCGCGCGACGTTCGCATACGTGCAGCCATTGCGCTCTTGTTCATGCGCTTTTCTTTCATCATGTCATTCACCTTCAGCGCGAGAGCTCGTTTAAACGCTGCGGCTTGAACGTTCTCGAGTAATCCCTCTTGCTTGAGGAAATCGTCAAAGCTGCTTCCGCGATGTTTGTTCCTTGTCTTAAGCGTTTTTGAGATAGGCATTTTTTGAGAACCGCGGATTACGCGGATGTCACAGATAAATCCAGAAGCGTGTTCATCAGCTCCCGCCCTCTTTCCGTCCTAAAGAAAACAGCGGGCAATGGTCGGGGCACTGCATAACTGTATCATTTCTGATACGGCTGCCAAGAGATCTTCGAGAAAGGTTTTCGAGGACGTGAACGACGATGAGGACGATAACGCGATGTCCCCGCACCCGGCTTATTGCTGCTTGCCTGAAGCCGCTAGTCTGCGGTCGAGGAATTGGGCGGTGGCGCGATAGGCGCGGATCCAATCGCTCCAGCGGAGCAGGTCGTGAATTTCGTCGGGGAAGATTAGCTCCTCGAACGCGACTTTTTGTGCGCGCAGTTTTTCTACCAGGTCGGTGGTTTGCTGGAACGGCACGTTGCGATCGTCGTCGCCGTGTATGAACAGCACCGGTGAGCGCCAGTTCGCGATGCTTGCCACTGGCGACGATTTGAGGGCGAGCTCGCGCGCTTCTTTGAGGTCGGGCGCTACGTCGGCGTTCTTGGCGTCGACGTACGCGACCCACGTTGGCAGGAAGGTCGCCCAGTCGTGCACGCCGTGGAAATCAACGCCGGCCTTGAAAATATCCGAGTTGCGCGCAAGACCCATGGCGGTCAGAAATCCGCCGTAGGATCCGCCCCAGAGACCGATCCGCTGCGGATCAACGTTGTCGAGTGTCTGCAAAAATTTCGCGCCCGCGATCACATCCTGGTATTCGGATGCGCCGCGCCACACCGATTTCGGCGGCTCGCGAAACGCGCGCCCGTACATGATGCCGAGCCGGTAATTCACCGAGAGTATGGTGTAACCTTTGCTCGCCAGATATTGATTCATCGCATAGGCGTTGTGGTAATACTCCATGTAATGAAACCCGAGCAGCATCTGCCGGATCGGTCCGCCGTGCGTGAAAATGAGAGCGGGGTCGCGTTGCGCTTTTTCCTTTGGCGTGAACAGCTGGCCATGAATTTCCAGGCCATCTTCGCTTTTAAACATGACTTGCTTCGGAGTGACTAGCTGCGCCTGCGGAAACTCAGCCGGAATCGCATTCTTCGCGATCAACTCGCGCCCGCTGCTCGTTAGGCGATAAGGCATGGCGGGCGAAGTCGCAGTTGAGCCGAGACACAACACCGTTTTTCCATCGCTCGTCTCGACCGGGTTCCATTCAATAGTTTCGCCACTAGTTAAAGCCTTCGGTTCGCCGCCGCTCGCGCCGACGCGCCAGATGTGCCTGCGATCGATGTCGTTCTGATTCGACGTGTAGAGGACGCTGCGCTTGTCGGCGCTCAGCATCACTTCCTCGACATCAAAGTTGCCGGGCGTGAGGAGCTGAAGGGCTCCACCGGTGGCGCTGATCGAGTAGAGATGGTTCCGTCCGTCTTTCTCGCTCGTGAAGATGATGCGGCCTGCGTTCGTGAATTTCAGTGATTCAAACGCAAACAGCGGCAACGAATCTTCCATCGCGTTGCCGCTGTGAAACAGCTCGCGGCCTTCGCCGCTTTGCGCGTCTGTAATCCAAAGCGCCCACGGGCGCGGGAACTCAGGAATGAGCGGCCGTTTGAATTCGATTCCAGGTTGACGAATAAACGCGACCTGTTTGCTGTCGGGTGACCAAACTGGAATAGCATCACGATTCGTCGTCGGCGCGAGATAAGTGATCTTCTTGGTCGCCAGATCGAGCACAGCAATAAACGAGTGATCCTTGCGATTCGAGCGAAACGCGATTCGCTTTCCGTCTGGCGACCAACGCGGTGTGTCGCTCTCGCCTGCTAACTCGTCTAGCTGCTCTGCTTTTTTTTTGCCGTCGATCGGCGCGATCCAGAGATGCCTCTTCGCGGACCAAACGACATTCTTTCCGTCCGGTGAAACCTGCAGATCTTCGCAGCCTTCCTCGCTACAACCGACGTCGCCGAGCAAATGCGGTTCACCGCCGCTCACATTTATCGCCCAAGCCTGCTGCTTTGGCTTTTTTGTCTGGCTTGTCGGATTTGCCGAGCTGCCCTCTTTATTGGTCTCGCTGCCGCGCGCATAAACGACCGTCTTTCCATCCGGCGTCAGTCGCACGCTCGCGATCATCTGGCCATCGTCGCCTTTGTAATGCGTCACCTGTCGCGGCACGAAGTCCGGCGCGTCTGCGACCCAGATGTTGCGCTCGCCTTTGTTGTCGAACACCCAGGCGACGCGTGGCGCATGCTGCGCGCTCGTTAGGCCGTACGGGAATGGTGCACTCAGCACCTGCTCGATGCTGAACGCTTCGGCAAAACAACAGACCGGCAAAAGAACCGAAACGGCTGCGACACAACGGAGTGGAGTTTTTTTCACAGCGGCGCGACTCTACTCGCCCCCCGGTGCGCTTAGCAAATAAATGAATCAGGCTGCAACGTATGCGAAGCCGGGTAAATGACATGATTTCCGCCACCCAAAGAATTGCTTATACGCGGCGAAGCAACGGCCAGGCTTTCAAACCAGGAACGCTGGCCAGCCTGATTGCGACGGTTGTGAAGGATCGTGATCGGTTGAGAGTTGATTGTTGAGAGTTGAAGTGAAAGAAGGAACGCTTGATGGATCATTACACGTATCTGCATGCGTTGATCGGTGGACTCCTGATTGGATTCGCCAGCCTGATTGCAACTCTTTTGAGCGGAAAAGTTCCCGGAATCTCAGGAGTGTTTGGTCGTCTCCTTGTCCCGTCAACGCCGGATAAAGTTTGGCGATTAGTTTTTCTGCTTGGTTTGATTGGCGGCGCTGCCTTGAGTTTTTCTCTTTGGGATAGTGCCGCGCTCTTTCGGCCCTTGCGGCCACTCTGGATCATGGCGGTCGCGGGATTGCTCGTCGGATTCGGGACTCGGCTCGGCGGAGGTTGCACGAGCGGTCATGGCGTCTGCGGCGTCGGGATGGGCGCAAAGGATTCGATCGTGGCGACGTTCATTTTCGTGGCTGTCGCGATGGTCACAGTGCTCGTCTACAACCGTGTCATTTTATGAAAGCACCGAAAGCTTTCGGTTTCCTCGTCGCTGGCGGCCTCTTCGGCGGGGGGCTCGCCATTTCCGGGATGACCGATCCGGCGCGGGTAATCGGATTTCTCGACGTGTTCGGCAAATGGGATCCAGCTTTGCTGTTCGTTATGGCAGGGGCGGTCGGAATCTATGGGCTCGGGATGTTTTTGCTGCGCAAGGCGGCCTCTGACACAAACGCCCTACAAAGTTTGAGCTGTGCGAGATTAAAACTGCCCACCGTTGGACCTTCATCGATCGATCGCCAGCTCGTGATTGGCGCTGCGATTTTTGGCGTGGGCTGGGGTCTCGGCGGCTTTTGCCCGGGACCTGCGCTTGCCAATCTCGGCGCGTTCCGATTGGAAGCATTCGTCTTCGTGCCAGCGATGGCGATCGGTATGCTTCTCGCCCAGCAGTTTTTCGGAGCCGATCGCTGAGCCGACTTCGTGCTTGGCACTTAATTGTTTTGCTGCTGAAATCTGCCGCCTCAAGGAAAAGCAATTATTATGACGAACAAATTCATCGGTTTAGTGACTGGCATCGCCCTCATCGGTGGTTCGACGACGCTCATTGCGCAGGAAGGGACAACCAAGCAGGCCGAGGGGACGCTGATGCTCGAGAAGAAGACCTACCCGCTAAAACACGCGCTCGCGTATGAGACGACAATCGATAACGAGCAAGCGATCGCGGTGGTCCTAAGCGGCCCGGCGATTTCGAGCGAAAAATTGAAGGAAGCGAAAGAAAGGGAAAAGGGAGGTAACGATCCCGATTTTAAACGGCCTTTCCTTAGGCTGGTGTTTACGAACACGGGAGCATTTAAGCATTGGAGCGCAGCGGCGGGAGGCACGATGCTCGGCCGCCGTAGCGGCAGCGCAACCGGAGAACTCAAGCTGCGGGACGGTCGGGTGATTG
>DATDAJ010000322.1:0-3584 GCA_036525475.1 Candidatus Udaeobacter sp. | reverse complement strand
CTCTTTTGCTTCGCCGCTAACGCTTCGAACAATGTAAATGGGACGATTCATCGTCCGAAAATGGATGCGGGCCAGGTATTCGCCTATCACGCCCAGAGCGAAAAGCTGTGCGCCGGAAAAGATGGCAATGATCGACGCGAGAAACGGAAATCCCGGCACACTTCCCTCCAGGCAATAACGGACGACGACATAAAGGAAAACCGCAATGCCAAGTAACGTGCAGCTAAACCCAATCAGGCTCGCAAGCTGCAACGGCAGAGTGCTAAAGCCGGTCATCATGTCAAGCGCATGGCGTAACAACCGCCTAAACGTGTAAGTTGAAGCTCCAGAGCGACGTGGCTCGAAACCGACGGTTATGGCGCCGATCCGAGTCGTTGCCCAGGTAAGCAGCACATCGATAGAAACAAACGGAGATTGATAATCTGCAAATGCCTCGCGCAATCGGGTGCGGAACACACGGAAAGCGCTAACGTTTTTCGCGAGTTCCCTTCCAATGGCCATGCTCAGAGCCAGTCGCGTGATTCGGGACGCGAGAGCGCGCAGGAACCCATGTTGTTCTGCTTTAGGCGTGCCGTAAACGACGTCGAATCGCTGTTCCAGTTGTTCGAGCAGTCGCGGGATTTCTTCGGGCGGGTGCTGCAGATCGTCATCCATCGTCACGATCACATCGTACTGCGCCGCCCGAATGCCGCAGAGCAGCGCATTGTGCTGGCCATAGTTGCGCATCAGATTCAACCCGCGCACCGTCGACGACCGCGAACACAGTTCAGAAATTATCTCCCAGCTTCGGTCCCGGCTATCGTCGTTAACCAGGATGATCTCGTACTGCGTCGCGACCCGCGGCAACACTTCGCCGAGACGCCGGCACAATTCAGCTATCGAAGCCTCACCATTGTAAACTGGCGTGACTACGGAAATCGAACGCCGCTCGGGAGATTGCAACGCTGAGTGCATGTTCAGCAAAAAGCCTCCGACGGTATGAGACAACCGGCAGTTCGTCAAAGCAACGCTCGTGATATTGCCCTTTTGCCTTGCCTGACGGTTTGCCAGATGAGCTAGTCTGTTCCCGGTCAGGCGGTGCAAGTTTAATTCAGTGATGCAAATCTTCTTCGGCACGTGCCTTTTTTTTGTCGCGGTCATTTTGCTGGCATACGTGCCAGGCAAATTGCTGCTAATTGCGCTTAAGCGGGCATTGACCCCGCTGGAAGACGTGACTTTGGCTTGTGTTCTGGGCCTGGTGCTGAGCGGGCTTGTTTACTGGTTAATGACGTTTGCTCACCAAGGACGTTTCTACCTCGTTTGGCCGCTGACCGCTGCCGGCGTTTGTGTTTGGCTCCGCATTAGCAAACGCAAATCACTTTTAAGCCAATCTGTCAGCCGTGAGCCGCTTTCCCAAGGAAGCGCGATGCCGCCGCGCGACAGGTCCACACTTGTTTTAGCCGGAGTTCTGATTCTCGGAATCATCGCTTTAGCATTTTTGCCGCTCTATTATACCAACTTCACATGGCAGCCGGGTGGCACGATGCGCGTCTATCCGGTGCCTGATGTGCTGTTTCATATTGCGATCGCTAACGAGTTGACGCACACCGTACCTCCGCAAGCGCCGGTCTTTTCCGGTCACCCGCTCTCGTATCATTACGGGATGGATCTTGCGGTTGCGATGTTCGCGAGGGCGACCGGCCTGAACACCCGTGATCTTACAGTCCGTTTTGTTCCGACTTTGTTCGTCGGTCTGTCGATGCTGAGTGTTTTCTGCTTCTCAAAAAATTGGCTGCGGTCGGGATACTTCGGCGCCCTCGTCGTATTTCTCGTTTTTTTCGGCGCAGACTTTTCGTTTGTTCCCGGGTTGCTGCTGGGCGAAAAAGGTGACTGGTCTCTCCGTTACTTTAGCGCGCCGGCAGTTGTCACTCTCTTCTTTACTAATCCAATCCTGCCTGGACTAGGAGTTCTCTTTGCGGGGTTATTCTGTCTTGATTGTTATATGCGCGAGCGCAGCCGAGCATGGCTTTTCCTCGCTGCGCTGCTGTTTGTCGCGTTGATCGAGGTCAAGATGCTGATGGCGGGGCAGCTCATGTGCAGTCTTGCATTGGCTGCTGTCGTTTATCTCATTTTCTTTTCCAACGCAGACCTATTCAAAATCGCCGGATGCACTGCTATTGGGGCGATTCCCATGGTTTGCTGGGTGTTGCTCAAGAACAGGAGCGGCGGACAGATCGTCACAAAATTCGAGCCATGGCTTTATGTCTCGCATGCGATGCAGACCCTTGGATTGGGCAACTGGTTGAGCGGCCCGCTTGCTTTCGCCGTCGTAGCGCTGCCAATTTACCTTGTGGGTTGTCTTGGGCTCCGCGTCATCGGCGTTCCCGCAATCTTTACTGCAATATTCCGCCCAAGACCAGAGGGCGCTCTCCGGTTCTTGCTCGGGATTTTTGTGGTTTTCGGCGTGGTCATTGCGCTGACGTGCAGCTTTACGCCAGCAGGATGGACTTTTCGATACAACCCAATTAGCAGCACGTTTCTGGTACAGAGCGAATATGTGGCCTGGATTTTTGCAGTAGAAGTTTTTCAAACGTTCTACCAATGGGCTATCAGGCGAGGGATGTATCCTGCACTCGCCGCAGGAGGAATAACAGCTATTGCAGCAGGGCTCAGTTTACCTGCGACGGTGCAGCACTTCGTAGTTTGGCGCGACCCGGATAACTTCTTCGGAGCCGGGAAACCTTTCGGCAGACAGCTGTTAACTTACGATCTGCAAACGTTGGCGGCCATGAATTTCCTGCAGAAGGATGCGCACCCGGGTGATGTCGTGTTGACTGCGGACAACCTGATCGCGCCTGTCCTCGGATTGACCAAATGCCGGGTGCCGATCGGCTATTTTGCTCTTGGGTTGGTTGCACGAAGCGATTACACGCGCAGGGAGACCGCGGAAAAGAAGTTTTGGACCGACTGGCGATTGGGAAAAGTTGAGGACGGCTTACTGCAGGACGCAAATGTGCGATACGTCGTCGTTAACAAGCAAACAGAAGGTATTCCTGCAACGATCCCCGCCAGTCTATCAATGGTGTTTGAAAATTCCGAGTTCGCTGTGTTCAAGGTGGACCCACAACGTTTGAGCGAAACAGTGCCCAAATCCACATAGTATCGAACCGCGCGCTCGAAGATTGCACAAAGCATTCCTCTTTCATGGCAGGCATCGTCATAAAACCGCGGGCGCGAATTTTGCACGGACACGACTGGGTGTTTTCCAGCGAAGTGCTCAAGGTTTTCGGAAATCCCGCGGATGGCGATGTCATATCGCTCAAGGACGGCAAAGACCATTTGATTGGGAGCGCGATTTACAATTCGAAATCGCAAATCGTTGCACGCCGTTTCTCGCGACGAAGGCAGGACCTTGATAAGGATTTTTTCCGGCGCCGCATCGAGCAAGCGTCCGAATATCGGGACCGGCGAAACATCGACGCAAAGCTGCGCCGCGTTGTGTGGAGCGAAAGCGACGGTCTTCCGGGCGTGATCATCGATCGTTACGGCGACGATTTCGTCCTCCAAACGCTCACGCTGGCAATGGACATGCGAAAGGATTTGAT
>DATDAJ010000321.1:0-2422 GCA_036525475.1 Candidatus Udaeobacter sp. | reverse complement strand
GGGACGCGATCGCGCTGCCCGTAAGCCTTCTCGAGTGTGTTGCCGATATCGATAGTGATATCCACGCCGATTTCATCGATCAATCGCAGCGGACCCATCGGCATCCCCCATTTCACCAACGCGCGATCGATCCGCTCCGCATCCATGCCGCTTTCAACCAGCTCGGCAGCATCGAGCAAGTACGGAAACAAAACGCGGTTCACCAGGAACCCGGGGCTATCGCGCACGATGACCGGCAGTTTTCCGATCTGCCGTACAAAAGCCAGGCTCCGGTCGCGCGTTTCGTCGGATGTTTGCTTCGCAATAACAACTTCCACCAGTTTCATCCGGCTCACCGGATTGAAGAAATGCAATCCGATCACGTGCTCAGGCGAAACCGTCACTTCGGCCAGTTCGCTGACCGCAAGAGCTGAAGTATTTGTCGCCACAATGGTTTTCGGCCCGGCTTCCATCGCCAGTTCGCGGAAAACTTCTTTCTTGATCTCCATTTTCTCAGAAGTCGCTTCGATCACGAATTGCACATCCCGCAACTCCATGGGCGCGGTGGAACCACAGATCCGGGCACGACCTTGTTTCGCCTTTTCATCACTCATCAAATTGCGCTTCACGGCATCGGCGTAGATTTTTTCAACGTTCGCCAACCCGCGATCAATTTGTTCGCGCGCGACGTCGCGCAGGATCACCGTGACGCCTCGAGAGCTGAGCCATTGCGCGATGCCTGAGCCCATCACGCCGGCGCCAATCACCGCGGCGTGCACGATTTTTTCAGGCAGCGTGCGTGACGTTCCTTTTTTGTATTTCTCCGCGAGGAAAAAATTGCGAATCAGATTTTGCGTCGATTCCGTCTGGCCAAGCTCGACAATCCCCTCGAGCTCCAACCGCAACGATTCATCGAGCGAAATCGACTGGGTTTTATTGATGATTTCGTAAGCACGTGCAAGCGCCAGATTTCCGGTTTGTTTTGGAGGCGCGAGCAAGCCCGGCGTCGCAGGAGCTCCGCCCTCCATTTTGCGTTTTCCAGCGCGCAGCTTTTCACGTGCGCGATCGAGAAGCTGATCGGATGGCGCAATTTCATCGGCGAGTCCGATGTTCAAAGCTTCCTGAGCGGAATACAGTTTGCCTTTCGAAATCACCTCCGCGGCCTTTGCGGCGCCGATCAATCGCGGCAATCGCGTGCACCCGCCCCAGGCGGGAAGAAGTCCCAGGCCCGTTTCGGGCAGACCGATCCGTGTCGCCGGCGCATGCGATGCGACGCGATAATCGCAGGCGAGCGCAACTTCATAGCCGCCGCCGGCCGACGCGCCGTGGATGGCGGCAACCGTTGGAATTTTTAGGTTGGCCAGGCGATTGAAAACCTGTTGCCCGGGCTCAATAAATTCCCGCATTTCGCCGGTTTTCGCTGCTTGTAACAGCGTTTTCAAATCCGCGCCCGCGACGAAAATGGATTTCTTTGCGGAAGCGATGATCAAACCGCGCAGGGAAGCGTCTTTCTCCACAGCATCGAGCTGTTCATTCAACTCATCTAGAGTAGCAGCGTCGAAAATGTTCGCGCCCGAGTCGGGGCGATCGAACGTAAGCACGCAAACATGATCGTCGCCGGTCTCACGCCGAATCATCGGAGCTATAGCAACGGTGGGCATTATCTTCATTTTGGAACGTTTCCGGAAAATGCCAAGTGTAGAAGACCGAAGCTAAGCACCAGGCAGGCGCGTTTTGTAATGTTTTGAAGAAGGCTTCGCGGTTCGTTGCTTTGGGCAAGTGCGAGTGTTAGAAACGCCACGTGGTCGGCAAGATCTTAGAACCGGAAATCAGGAGCATGATCCAGGCGCGCGATTTCGCGGCGCTGCGTGAAGTGTTTCGTGAATGGCCGCCGGCTGATGTGGCCGAAGTCATTCTCGATCTGCCGGAAGACGAACAGGTCATCATCTTTCGAGTTTTGCCGCACGCGCTGGCAGCCGACGTTTTTGAATATCTCGACTTTGAAGCGCAAGAGCAGTTGCTGCGCGCAATGGCTCACGAGCAGGTCGGGGCGATTTTAAACGAGATGGCGCCAGACGATCGCACGGCGCTGCTCGAAGAATTGCCTGGCGCAGCCGCGCGACAACTGATCCGATTGCTTACCCCGGAAGAGCGACGCGTCGCGACGGCGCTGCTCGGCTATCCCGAAGACAGCGTGGGCCGTTTGATGACGCCGGATTTTATCGCAGTGCACGAGGACTGGAGTGTGCAGCAAGTGCTCGATTACGTGCGTGAACACGGCCGCGACAGCGAGACACTGAACTTTGTATATGTCGTCGATGACCGCGGAAAATTAATTGACGACGTGCGGATGCGCGAGTTCCTGCTCCGGCCACTTACGGCGAAGGTGAGCGACATTCGCGATCAGACCTTCGGGGCGTTGAATGTGACTGATTCGCAGCAG
>DATDAJ010000320.1:0-6019 GCA_036525475.1 Candidatus Udaeobacter sp. | reverse complement strand
GTGGATCAACACGCCGCGCACGAACGCGTCCTGTTCGAAGAATTGCGGCGCAGAATGGAACAGCAGGGAGTGCCCACGCAAAAGTTGCTTTTGCCGCAAACATTCGACGTGCCGCCGCGCGACGCCGATTGGATCGAGCAGAATCTGTCGGTCCTGCAAAGGATGGGAATCGGAATTGAGAGCTTCGGTCCCGGCACATTCAAGATCGACAGTCTCCCAAGCTTTCTCGATGTGTCGGACGCGGCGCAATTCATGCGCAAAGTCATTGACGATTTGAAAAGCGCCAGCAACAACGCTTCAGCGATGCGCTTGGGGGAAGAAATGATCGCGAAAACCGTTTGCCGTCACGCGGTCAAAGCCAACGATCCGTTGCGTTATCCTGAGATGGAAAAATTGATCCGGGATTTGCTCGACTGCGATCTCCCTTATTGCTGCCCGCACGGCCGACCAACAATGATCCAGATTTCGCTGGCCGAACTGGAAAAAAAGTTTGGCCGAAAAATCTGATGACGCGCTTTTTACGATTGTCTTTCGTCATTTAATCCCGCGTGCTTGCCATTTCGAATGCGGACGGGTTTAATTTGCGCGGTGAAAAAAATCGAGGCCATTATAAAACCGTTCAAGGCCGAGCCAGTGCGAGAAGCCTTGATGGCCGCAGGCGTTGAAGGAATGACTCTGAGCGAAGTAAAAGGATTCGGCCGGCAGAAGGGGCACAGCGAGATTTATCGTGGCACGGAATACACCGTGGATTTTCTTCCAAAGATTAAGTTCGAAATCGTGATCTCTGACGATCGCGCTCAGCGTGCGGTCGAAGCGATTCTGGAAAAGGCCAAAACCGGAAAAATCGGCGACGGCAAGATTTTTCTGACCGAGGTGGAAGACGCAGTGCGTATCCGCACCGGTGAACGAGGCATGGAAGCGCTGTGAGTGCGGAGTGCTCGCGTCTCAACTGTCATGTTGAGCGAAGCGAAACATCTCGGTCTATTTCTGTTGGTGGCCGGTCGATTGATGATCCGAGATTCTTCGCTTCGCTCAGAATGACAGTGACCGGTAAGGTTTAGGTCAAATATGTCCGACTACTTGCTCTCCGTGTTTCTCGGAGTCGTCGAGGGACTGACCGAGTTTCTTCCTGTGAGTTCGACCGCACATTTGCGCATCTGCGAAGCGCTGCTGCATATCGATCTGCATGATGGGTTCTGGAAAATGTACACGATCGTGATCCAGCTCGGAGCCATTCTCGCTTTGCCCGTGTATTTCTGGGGTCGCATCATGCGATTTATTCGCACGTTTCCGAAAGGCGAACGCGGCAATCGCACCATCTTCACCCATCCCTTAAGCCTCACGCTGATCGCGTTTGTGGTGACGGCCGTTCCCGCGTGGGCGCTCGCAAAAGTCATCGGCAAGAACCTCGAAAGTCTTTGGGTGATGGCCTTCGCGCTGCTCATCGGCGGAATCATCATGTGGATCGTTGACGCCGTTTTTACTCGGCCACGCACGATGCACATGGACGAAATGACACTGCCGCAGGCGGTCTGGATCGGCGCCGCGCAGATTCTCTCCGCTGTTTTCCCCGGCACGTCGCGCTCAATGTCCACGATTGCTGCCGGGCAAATCGCCGGCATGTCACGTCCGGCCGCACTTGAATTTTCGTTTTTTCTTTCGATGCCGACAATGGCGGTCGCCGTGGGATACGATTTTCTGAAGAGCGTGATACCGCACCATCACGAAGCGGAGATTGCGCCGCTTACAATCACTCCGCATCAATGGGTCGTGCTCGCAATTGGATTTGTAGTCTCGTTCTTCGTCGCGCTGGCAGTCGTGGCGTGGTTCATGAACTGGGTGCGCGACCGGGGATTTGTGCCGTTTGCGGTTTACCGGATTGTGCTCGGTCTTGGATTGTTGACGCTGTTAATGCGTGGAATGATGTGATCAGCTAATATGGAACCTGACGGCATTCTTCCCGACCTGCAAAGCGCGGTCATTTGCGAGGACGTCCGCTGTGAAGTCAACGGCATGCAAACTCTCGTGGGCGTGCTGAGTGTCATCCCGGCGCCCTCATTACCTATCAATTATTTTCGGCTCTGCATCTGGACCCGTTGGTGCAGCGGTTCCGGCAAATTTCACCAAAAATCTCGCCTCGTGGGCGTGGACGAACAGCAGGTAGTCGCGCAGGCGGAGGTTGAGTTTGTGCTCAAAGAGATGGAAGGCCACGCGACCAATGTCCATTATTTTGGTGGCGTGCAGTTTCAACAGTACGGGATGCATCACGTCGAGATTTACCTCGAAAACGAATTGCAGTTGCGATTTCCGTTGCCGGTGATTCAGGTGCAGCAGCGTCCGCCTGGTTGAATTCGGTAACGTCTCATGAACGAAGGGTTGTGAATGGGCTAAATCGTTTATCAGGCGGCATCATGCTGAAACGATTTTTTGGAGCGACACTCTGCACTGTCGTTCTCATCGGGAAAATACATGCGCAGGAAGTAATCGTTGCCCGCGAAAAAAAACCTGAACTTCCCACACAAACACCGCAGCCTTCTGAACAGCTTGCTTCCGAATCAGAAACACCAGCGCCACGCAAATCCAAGTCGCGCGAAAAGAAGTCCGCTCCTGCAAGACTGACGCTTGAAGAAATGCGAGCCGCTGGGGCACGCGCTGCAGAAGGACCGAAGGACCGGTCTGTTTCGCAATCTACGAAGACGCGCGAGCCGGATGTCGAGACCACTCCGGTGCCGAATCCCACTGTTGCTGAAACTCACAGGCCCGTGAAAAGAGAAACACCCATTGAGCAAAGGAGGTCGTCTCGTCCCTCCACATCGCGAGGTGCCAGTATCGAAGGGTTGGGACCGATTCGCCCCACAATGATGGAATCCGGACGAGAAGCGCCGAGCCCTTCTCCCTCTGGAAGATGAGTGAGAGCTTGCGCCGGGCGGAGGTAGGGCGGCAGTCCTTTGCACGTCGTTAGCTGGCAGATCGAAATCGGCGCGCACGGAGTGGCGCGCCCTACCTGCTGCATCAGGCTGAACAGATACGCGCGTTCCCATGCCGATTCCGAATGCGGGGACTAAGACGCGCTAAATTGCAAAATTTGTTGCGCGGCGATGCCCCTAACTTATTATCTATGGGCAAGTCCCGACTGTGTCCCGCAGGATGCGTCGGGAAAATTTTTTGCCCATTTTCGATTTCACATGGCAAACACAATTTTGATCGGAATGCAGTGGGGCGACGAGGGCAAAGGCAAAATTATCGACGTGCTTACTGCGAACGCTGACATCGTTGTTCGCAGCCAGGGCGGCAATAATGCGGGACACACAGTCATTCACCGTGGCGTGAAATACGTGCTGCATTTGATTCCGTCGGGAATCCTCCGGCAGCGCAAAGTTTGCGTGATCGGCAACGGCGTGGTTATCGATCCAGTCGCGCTTGTGGCCGAGATGGATGGCTTGCGCCGATTGGGAGTCAACATCGACAAAAACCTGCTCATCAGCGATTGCGCGCATCTCGTTCTACCGTATCACCGGCTCCTCGACGAGCAGCGTGAGCTGCGCCGTGGCCGGATTGGCACCACCAAACGGGGAATCGGTCCAGCTTACGGAGACAAGGCAGCACGCACGGGCTTGCGCATCTCTGACCTGATGCAGCCGCTTGTGTTCTCGAAAAAATTGCAGGCGAAGATCACCGAAAACAACAGAATCCTCCAAGCGCTCGGTGCGAAGCCGATCAGCTTTCGTGATGTGAACGAAACATATCTTGCAGCCGGCAAAAGATTGCGGCCGTTTGTGACGAACACGGTGGTTTACCTGCACCGCGCGATGGATCGAGGTAAACAAATTTTGTTCGAAGGCGCGCAGGGAACATTCCTCGATATCGACCACGGCACGTACCCGTATGTGACTTCCTCAAACACCACAGCGGGTGGCGCGTGCACCGGCACGGGCGTGCCACCGCACCGGATGGATCGTGTCGTCGGCGTGATGAAGGGCTACTCGACGCGAGTAGGGGACGGCGCATTGCCTACGGAGGATGCGCAATTAGCACAGATGCTTCACAATCTCGGCCGCGAATTCGGTGCGACAACCGGACGAAAACGCCGCTGCGGTTGGTTCGACGCTGTGGCGACTCGTTACGCGGGCATGATCAACGGCATTGACGAGATCGCGATCACCAATCTGGATGGATTAGATCAGGTCGATCCAATCCGCATTTGTGTTGGTTATCAGCTACTCGGAAAACGGCTGGATGTTCCGCCATGTGACGCAGCTCAACTCGCGAATTGCGAGCCCGTTTACGAAGAAGTCGCTGGCTGGAACACGTCTACACACACTGCACGAAAATTTTCGCAGCTTCCTTCGGCCGCGAGAAAATATGTCAGATACATCTCCGAACTGGCCGGTGCAAAACTCTCCATGTTGAGCGTCGGCCCCACGCGCGGAGAGACAATCATGTTGTGATGCCGCTCTATTTGTTTAGCGCCAAAGGCGCTGTCTCAGGCTAGCCTGGGGCAACGCCCCAGGAATTAGATAGGCAATAGCCGAGCGCTGAAAGCGCGATTCAATGGGGATGACGGCTCGCAATGCCGAGAGATAACGCTCGTAGTAATTAACACCGCACTTGCGAACCAATGATCATCGAACAAAATGACAACACAAGTGAATCGCGCTTTCAGCGCTGACCTTTACCATTTCACGAATCATGGGGCGTCGCCCCAGGATTCAGGTGATTGCTGCGCCGTTGGCGCTGCCAATTCGAACCGCTAGCACTGCAACGATGTCTGCAAGCATCAAGACCGTTCCCCGCCACATCGCCATAATCATGGATGGCAACGGCCGTTGGGCGAAGTCGCGCGGACTGGCTCGCATCAAAGGCCACGAAGCCGGTGCCCAGGCAGTTCGAGAATGTGTCGAAGGTTGCGGCGAGTTAAAGGTGGAATATCTCACGCTCTACGCGTTCTCCGCTGAAAACTGGCAGCGCCCCAGAGCTGAAATTATCGCGCTGATGCGTTTGCTGGAAAAATTTTTAAAGGAGAAAACGCCTGAATTGCTCGAGAAGAATGTGCGTCTTCAGGCCATTGGCCGCTTGACTGATCTGCCCCAAAGCGCGCAGGAACAACTTCACAAAAGTATCGAGCAAACTTCCGGCAACACCGGTCTCATCCTCATTCTGGCGCTGAGCTACGGCGGACGACTCGAGATTATCGACGGCATCAAAAGTTTGCTTCGCGCAATCGAACTGGGGCACATCGATAGGGCCATGATCGATGTAGAGATGTTCAGCAAACATCTTTACACGCGTTACTATCCCGATCCCGATCTCCTTATCCGCACGTCCGGCGAAATGCGGCTCTCGAATTTTCTGCTTTGGCAAACCTCCTACACCGAGATGTACGTCACGCCGAAGCTGTGGCCTGACTTCAAAAAGCAAGATCTACTCGCCGCAGTGGAAGAATTCGGCCGCCGCCAGCGGCGTTACGGAGCGGTGGAGTAGCCGTCACCGCCTGATTTGGTTGTGAGAGACATTCGCCGCTGCGAACGCCTGCCTCGGTGCTCGCCCCGGGGAGCACCGGTACAACTCGGAAGGCCGTCATCAACGATGTCGTCTCAACTCACGCGCTGATCGCTGCTGTTACTGATCGGTTGTAGCGACTCGGGCGTCAGATCTGTCGATCTGTACCTGATCAGTTACTTTTTGGATCTGTAAGTCTTGTTCTTTGGAGTGAGCGATGATTGTTTCAATTTCCTTCCTTAGATGGCTGATCGTGGCTGTCTGTTGCTCGATTTGAGTCGCCTGTTCCTCCACCTTTCGATGCTCTTTGAGAAACTCATTGAGCAACATAGCGTTCACGGCGTCGTAACGTACCGCATTCACCTGGCCGTCATTGCCGCGAGTCACCAGATCCGGACTTATCTTTTCTACATCTTCAGCAATGAGCCCGAACCCGCGCGGGCGCGTCGATTCAATCTCCGGCTTGTAGCGGAAGCTCACCGGTTTTGAGGCGATAGATTGCTTCGCTGGCCTGCTGGAT
>DATDAJ010000319.1:0-2208 GCA_036525475.1 Candidatus Udaeobacter sp. | reverse complement strand
TCAATTCACGGATCTCTCGGCAGGTGAAGCAGCGCGCGCCATCGGGAAACTTAAATTCAAAGGGAGGGATCAGACGGTAGCTGCGGGTCTCATTCCCGAGATTCAACAACGGCTGCGTTTCATGGAGACCGTCGGACTCGGTTATCTCGCGCTTGGGCGCTCGGCAAAAACTTTGAGTGGCGGTGAATCGCAGCGAATCCGTTTGGCTGCGCAACTCGGCTCAAATTTGCGCGGCGTGCTTTACGTGCTGGACGAGCCAACGATTGGTTTGCATCCGCGCGATAATCAGCGCCTGCTCGAAACGCTCACGACGCTGCGGAACAAGGGCAATTCATTGATCGTGGTCGAACACGACGAAGAAACGATGCGGCGCGCCGATCACATCGTCGATCTCGGGCCGCGCGCTGGAATTCACGGCGGCGAGGTCGTGGTGAGCGGAACGCTCAGCGACGTCCAGAAAAATCCAAATTCCGAAACTGCGCGTTGCTTGAAATCGCAGCCGTGTCATCCGATCCGCGGATCACGTCGCTCGCTGCGCGATGTCGAAAACTGGATTGAGATTCGTAGCGCGCGAGCGAACAATTTGAAGAACATCGACGTGCGTTTTCCGGTCGCACGCCTTTCAGTCATCACGGGAATTTCGGGCTCGGGCAAATCAACGCTGATGCACGATGTGCTATTGCCGCGTGTTCGGGAAACTCTGGGGAGCGCACGCTTTCAGCGTGCTGGTGAAGGCATTCTGCCTTCACGAACTTCCCAATTGCGTCTGTGGCCGGATAAATCCCGAAAGGACAAAAGTTCGTTGCCGCAACATGCGGCAACCAGCACGCTACAAGCGTGCGCTCCCCAGAATATCGGCGTCATCGCCGCCGTGTACGAAGTCGATCAATCGCCGATCGGAAAAACCTCGCGCTCGACGCCGGGAACCTACGTGAAAGTGTTCGATGAGATTCGAACTCTGTACGCGCAATTGCCTGTATCACGGATGCGCGGTTATTCGGCGAGCCGATTCTCGTTTAATGCCGAAGGCGGGCGCTGCGAGACGTGCAAGGGTCAGGGCGTGATTAAGCTCGAGATGAACTTTCTCCCCAGCAGTTACGTCTCGTGTGAAGATTGCCAGGGCCGCCGGTACAACCCGCAGACGCTGGAGGTTCTCTACAATGAGAAATCCATCGGCGACGTAATGGAAATGACGATCGAAGAGGCCGCGCAATTCTTTTCAGCGCATCCTAAGATCGCGCGTCCGCTTTCGCTGCTGGTCGACACCGGCCTTGGGTATCTGAAACTCGGACAACCGAGTCCCACTCTAAGTGGCGGCGAAGCGCAGCGCCTCAAGCTGGTGACACAACTAAAACGCGGAGTAAGCCGCGCGGCGGACGAACGGATTCGAAAAATGCGCAAGCCAGGATCGACATTGTATTTGCTCGAGGAACCAACCATCGGCCTGCACATGGCGGACATTGAATTGCTCCTGAACGTACTGCATCGGCTCGTCGACGAAGGAAATACAGTCGTTGTCATTGAACACAATCTTAGTGTGATCGCTGAAGCCGATTATATCGTGGATCTGGGGCCGGAAGCGGGCGCCAATGGAGGCGAAGTAGTCGCTTTTGGAACACCGGAACAAGTGGCGAAGAACCGCGTTAGCCGCACCGCGCCATTTTTACGAAAGGTTTTGAACAAACCGCGTTTTTGTAGCCGTCGCCCTGAGGTCGACGCGCACGTGTCGCACAGCGAAACGGCTACAGTTTGATTGCGCAGATTGACAACGTCGCGCACAATCGCGGCGCAAATGTTCGCGTACTATCTACACAACCTCGATCCGATCATTTTCCGGATCTACGACAACGTTGGACCGCGATGGTATGGGCTCGCTTATGTGCTTGCGTTTGTATCGAGCTATTTTCTTTTCCTCTGGCTGTCCAAGCGCGGATATGCGGATCTGCCGCCGCAACGCGTCGGCGATTTCATCACCGGCTGCGCGCTGTTCGGCGTGATCGTTGGCGGACGTCTGGGCTACGTTTTCTTCTACAAGCCGGAAATGTTGCGCGAGCCGTTGTCGATTCTGCGCGTCTGGGAAGGCGGGATGTCGAGTCACGGCGGGATGCTCGGCCTAATCCTGTTCACGCTTTACTACGCGCGCCGCCACAGAATTTCGTGGCTGAACGTCGGCGACAATCTCGTCGTAACCGCGCCGCTCGGATTGTT
>DATDAJ010000318.1:0-6882 GCA_036525475.1 Candidatus Udaeobacter sp. | reverse complement strand
TCGTTCAGCATTGTGCGACCCGAGTTTTAGTCCTGCAGACTCCAACGCGTGCAATCCAGCCGCCGCGCCAAAACGCGAAATAGCACTGGCGCGACGAAGGCGCGGATGAGAAATCCCCTTCAGCGCTGATTCCGGTACGCGAAAAACGTTGTAAACGCGATCTCCGAATTGATCGGAGATCGTCGTCGCGGATGCTTCTTCACCCTGAAGCAATCGCTCCCAAACGGAATCAACGCCAGTACCCAGAGGGGTGACCCACCCCATACCGGTAATCGCCAGACTCATGCTTCGAGCTTGCGCATTATCAGCGAAGCATTCGTTCCACCAAATCCAAACGAGTTCGAAAGGGCCAGGCTCACCGCAGCTGGACGCGCTTCGTTCGCAATGACGTTGAGATCAACATCGTCATCTGGAGCCGTGAAATTGATGTTAGCTGGGAGAAATTGGTGTTGAAGCGCAAGCAAACAAACGACGGCCTCGATGGCGCCCGCGGCGCCTAGGGAATGACCCATCATACTTTTGGTTGAGCTCACCGGCACACCATTGAACAATGCGCTGATTGCCTTGCCCTCGGTTGCATCGTTAAAGACCGTGGCGGTGCCATGCGCATTGATGTAATCAACGTCGGCCGCAGAGACATGCGCGCTCTCGAGAGCCCGCTCCATTGCTTGTCGCGCTCCGATGCCCGATGGCTCCGGTTGCGTGATGTGAAAGTTGTCTGTGGAAATGCCGTAACCGATGATTTCGGCGAGAACAGCCGCGCCGCGTTCGCGAGCGAGGTCGAGATTTTCCAAGCCCAGCAGCGCGGCACCTTCACCGAGCACCATACCAGACCGATGGCGATCAAAGGGCCGGCATTTCTCGGGCGTTGAAGCTTGAAGCGAATCAAACCCGACGAAGACCATCTCGGCGAGCGCGTCGTACCCGCCCGCTAACACCCGTCCGTAACGACCGGAGCGCACGCATTCAAATGCGTGACCGATCGCATTTGTCCCGGACGCGCAGGCGTTCGCGATCACGTGACACGGCGCTGAAATTCCAAAAGCCGTCTGCGCGTCAATCACTGGCTTTTGCGCCGGGTAATTAGCGATCCATGTTGGCGCATGCCGCAGATCCCCTGCTGAGTTTAATGATCGGTAATACCGCTCGCCGTAAGACATGCCTCCGCTTGTTGTTCCAACTACCGTTAACTCCGGTTCAAATTCAGGCTGTTGCGTCATGAGTTCTTGCAGCGCCTGAATCATCATGTGCGACGCGCGATGCAGGCGTCCCGAACGAGGTATTTGCGCGTGGCTGGCAAGCAGACGCGAGTCGGAAACCTGGCCCGCGGTTTTACACCGGCATTGCGTGACTGAAAAGCGCATCACCGGAGTCACACAGTCCCGTGCGCTGCGCAACGACTCGAGCGTTTCGGCCAAGCCAAACCCGAGCGGACTGATCACACCCGCCGCCGTAACTGCCACGCGGGCTGAATTATTCGTGCTTTGTCGCCTGTCTCCTTGAGCCATTATCTAACGTCAAAAATTGACCTTGATTTGTATTGCTTTCTTAAAAGAAGCATTTTACAAGTGACCGCAAAACGGGAAACGGAAGCCCGGAAGTTGGTGGATTGTCAGTTGAGTTTATTCAATGGCGATTTGAAATCCGATAGGCGGAAACAGTTACCTGGCTGCGTTTTCTAGAATAAACTCAATGGGAACCAAATTATACGTAGGCAATCTCCCCTTCAACACGACGGAGAACGAACTGCAGGAGATCTTTTCGCAAGCTGGAGCTGTGCAGGAAGTGACTCTCATGCAGGACAGATTCACTGGCAAATCACGTGGGTTCGCCTTTGTGACTATGAGTTCGGACGAGGAAGCGCAGAATGCCATCTCGAAATTCAACGGCCACACGATGGATGGACGGCCGATGACTGTGAATGAGGCGCGTCCGCGCGAGCAGCGGCCGCCGGGTGGCGGCGGCGGTGGTGGTGGTGGACGTTACGGCGGCGGCGGGTACGGCGGTGGCCGGCGTGACGGCGGCGGCCAGCGAAGAGGCGGCGGTTACTAGCCAAACTGGCGTTGCCTGCGGACGGGTGCTGGAGAATTCGCTGTCTCAGCGGATTTGCGCTTTGCCACCGATTTGATTCTCTGCGCTGAGGACAGCGCACGCTACAGATCCCTTGGGAAAATATGGGCAGGGCTGGATTCGAACCAGCGAAGGCGTAAAGCCAGCAGATTTACAGTCTGCCCCGTTTGGCCACTTCGGTACCTACCCGTTTTAGCGCGAGGGATTTCATATATCCTCGCGCCTCACAGCTTGCAACTCCCGTTAGGTTTCGCGGTTGTTGATAGCACTAATGTAACCGTTACGTTTTGACATGGCGCTTCTGCGCGGCCTTTTTTGGTTCGTCCTGTTCCTGGTTCTGACTTTTTGTTTCGTGGTGCTGTTCGAGTACGGCCCGCGCGATTTTGCCAGCGGAGCTCAGAAAGAGTATGCGCGGGTAAAATCATTCGTCGTAAAGCGAACGGAAGAAATCGAGGAAAATAAAAAAGACCGCTGAGCCTGGTGGTCAATCTACGTCGCAGCCATGGCGAGAGTTTCTATCGGCAGCGGTGCGAGAAATTCTTTTGCGTTCTCAATCTGCAACACGGGCAGAGCAAGCTGTGCTGCCAAAAAGCTGCTATCTGCCGTGGGAGCAACCGCGGCTTGAGCGCGAATTTCGCACTCGGCTAATTGCTCGATAACGCGACCTATCTTCTCACTCAAATTGCGGCAGTTCGTAAACTGAACTGTGCAAACCCCCGGCGCAGTGTCTTCCACAAAAGGACTGAGAGTAAACGCGTAGTGAAGCAAAATTTCCTGTATCGATTTTTCCTGCGTGGGTGCACGAACTTTGATGACCACCTGCAATGATCGCGCCAACGCCTGGCTCGGTGTCATTCCTTTTCGAATACCGGCGTTTTCTGCGGCTTCGTTCAGTTGAATGATCACCGGTTTCCTTTCCTGTTCTTCGATCAACGCTACTGGGTTGAGTTCCGGCTGATGCCGCGTGGCTGCCTGCAAACAGAAATTCGGCAAATAAATCGTGGCGAACATCGCTCTAATTGACCGCTGATTGCTGACTTCGGACTTCTGATTGGAGATGCGATCGCTTCATAACAATTCGGAGTCGTGAAAACGCGTCCTCGCTTTCAAAAGTTTGAATGTCCCACGAATTTTCGAGCACCAGTTTCAGTTGCGCGCTACTAACCATTTCATAGCGCGTGAGAACCAGACATGCCGTGGGCAGCGCCCCGACCAACCGTTGCAAGCGATACCAATTCGTTTGCGGAATTTTTCGCAATTCCTCCGGTACGTTCAGCATCAGATCGACAATCACCAGCGGGAAATTCCCGTCGCGCAAAAGCAAATCAGCCGCTTTAACGGCTTCAGATGCTTTGCTGCACCGGACCCAAAGCAGGTGTTGCAGCCACGCATTATTCAACCCGCAAGGGTCAAACGAATCGCGTCCATCAATCAGCGCCAGGAAATAATTATCGCGATACGCGCAATGGATGAGGGCGTGAATGAGCGATGCGCTTCCCGCGCTGGTTCCCGGGCTGATCAATTCGGTGATCGCGCCACGCGGCAATCCGCCGCCAATCGATTCGTCAAGAAAAGGTAAGCCTGTAATTAAGCACTTCGTTGTCGTGCATGAAGGATGAGGGAAACGCTCCGCCAGCAGGTTGCGAAGATCGATAATTTTGGCGCTCGCAGCCATGAGAGATAAACATGGCGCGTCTGGAGGATATGTTCAAGTGAACATTTAATAGCTTGCCTTCCGCCTTTGACTCAATGTTTTTTCCGTCGCTCTTGCTTGCGGATTAGTGACACCATCACGCCTTGTATCTTAAGCTCGCGCGCCGGCACCAGATCGGGATACCGCGGGTTTTCCGCTTTCAGATATGGGCGGCCGCGCTCCACCACATAACGCTTCAATGACGTTTCGCCGTCGATTAACGCCGCAACGATATCGCCGTCGTGCACTTCTTTCGTGTCTTCCAAAATCACAATATCCCCATCGACAATGTGCGCCCCAATCATCGAGTCGCCCCGCACTCGTAACGCGAATGTGCCTCGATTCTTCAACACATTTGCCGAGCGCGTGTCCAGCGACACGTGCCCTTCGATGCTCTGCTCCGTCAACGCCGACATCCCAGCCGGAATCTGACCGTAAATTGGAATGTCGGTAATCCGAACCTTCATGGCTGGCGTGATCAACGCGCGAGCTTTGCGCGCGTGCCGACTGAGAAAACCTTTTCGCTCCAGCGCCGCGATGTATTGCATCACCGATGTCTGGCTGGCGAACCTGAAATGATTCTGGATTTCGCGTGTGCTCGGCGTAACGCCTTTTTCCCGTTGCTCGCGCTGAATAAAATCAAGCACGCTCCTTTGCCTGTCGGTGAGCATGCAGGGACCATCCTTCAAAGCGCAGAATCCGCAAGTTCAAATGAACAGATTCAGCTTCGCGCAACCAAAAAACCGCGCGGTTAAATAAATCGCCCCGCGTTAACTGTCATTCCGAGCCCAGCGAGAAATCTCTCCTAGACCGCTAACGGCAGAATTTCTAGAGTAGCGCGCGCCAACCGCCAATCATGAGGTCGCTCGCTCAGCTCGGATGACCCCGGAACACGAGCTATAGCCGCACGAGATCGACAAGGAACTGGCACCAAAGGTAAATCATCCCGCGCCAGGAATACTTCACGTCGCCCGCGGCGGTTTGCTTGAGAACGCCTTTGTGAATGTTGTGCGCGATTTGGTCGCGCAGATCTTTCTCGATGTCAGCCTGGATCTGCTCTTCGTCGAGCGGTTCGATCTCCGCGGGATCAACTTTGTTTCGCCGCAAAAATTCGCGATGACTTTGATCAAGCTGCCAGAAAGATCGATCTGGCCGCTGCCGATTGATCCGGAACGCGGGAGAGAGTTTCAAGCCGTAGGACAAGGGGTAATTCCAGGTTGTCCAAACTGCTCCGTCCTTAGTGCGCGACGAAATGCGCAGGTAATAAAAGGAGAAATCACGCTGTTCATTCAGACAGATAGCGGCCTGGGCACGATCTTCTTCTCTGTAGAACAATCGGAAAAACTGCCGGTAATCTTCCCAATCCCACCCGGCGTCGCTTACGTAAATGAACCCTTCGTCTTCGATCTCGCGCGTGATTTCGCTAAGCGCCGGAAACGTGTCTGACGATGGCGGACTTTTCGGTCGAAGCTGTTTTTCTTTTGGAAGTCGCAATGCCCGAATCCGGGTGAGAATTTCCAGCCAAGGCAGAAACAGCCAAGCTAGAGCCGCGACCAAACCCCACACCCAATTATTGGTAGCAAAATAAAATCCAAGAAACGTGGCGGCGAGAATCCCCAGCGCTCCGGCCTTTTGCGCATACGAATTGTGAAACGTGCGTAGACCGACGCTCAGCACGGCTACGCCAAGCGTAAGAAGGAGACCGAAAAGCATCACGGAACAGCGCGTCTACGGATTGATCTGATGCTCGTTCAGAAATTTTTGAAGCTGATTGGTGTCAAAATTTGCCAAAACTTTATCGTCCGCCACAAAGGTGGGCACGTACGTTTGAGCAGAAAGCTGCTTCATTTCCTCGTACGCCTGCCGATCTTTGCCAACGTCGATCTCCTGGAAGCAATAGCCTTTCTCGCTGAGATAATCCTTCGCATCTATACACCAGGAACACCACTCGCGGCTGTAAAGCTTTAACTGCATCGGCGGGCGGAAATAAACCAGTCACCGCCTCGCCGTCAACTCATACGTCACACACGTTCCTGACGGGCCTGGCGCTAGTATGATTTCGCCCAAACGACGCGACGTGCACTCGGCTCACCAGTAAAGACGCATTGGCCCGGCTCGGGCGAATCGTCCACTGGAATGACGCGAATAGTGACTTTCAGATCGTTCTTAATCTGTTCTTCGATTTCGCGCGACCCGTTCCAGTGTGCGAGCGCAAAGCCGCCGTGGATTTCGGGTTTCGAAGGGTTTTTCGCCGTAAAGAAGTCGTAGAAATCTTTCTTCGAATTTATCACGTGTGTGTTCGCGTCCTGAAACTCTTTCGCACGCGCATACAGCGAAGCCTGAATCGAAACAAGAATTTCGGGAACGCGCGCGGCGAATTCGTCCATCGGCATTGACTCCTTGTTCTTCACTGGTTGATCGCGCCGGCTGACTGTGACCGAATTTTTTTCCAGATCACGCGGCCCGATCTCAACTCTCAGCGGTACACCTTTCTTGATCCACTCCCAATTCTTAACTCCGCCGCCAAGGTCGCGCCGATCGACTTCAGCCTCAATCGCGATGTCATCGAGAAATTTTTTCGTACGCAACTCCGCGGCGAGTCTGTCGCAGGTTTCCAAAACGTTCGCGCGCGTCTCTTCCCTGGTCGTGATTGGCAGAATAACGACGTGCGTCGGCGCGATACGCGGCGGCAAAACAACCCCATCGTCGTCACCGTGCGCCATAACGACTGTGCCTACCATGCGCGTCGTCATGCCCCAGCTCGTGGTCCACCCAAATTCCTGCTTGCCCTCACGCGTTTGGAACTGAATTCCGCTCGCACGGGCAAAATTTTGCCCCAGAAAATGCGATGTGCCGGCCTGTATTGCCTTGCGATCCTGCACCATCGCTTCGAGCGCCATGGTTTCCACCGCCCCAGGGAATTTTTCGCTGTCCGATTTTAGACCCGAGAATACAGGAATCGCGCAACGCTCGCGCACAAAGGTTTCGTACACGCCGAGCATCCGCTTAGTTTCTTCTCGCGCTTCGGCTTCCGTTTCGTGGACGGTATGGCCTTCCTGCCACAGAAATTCAGTTGTGCGCAGGAACAATCGCGTCCGCATTTCCCAGCGCACGATGTT
>DATDAJ010000317.1:0-2334 GCA_036525475.1 Candidatus Udaeobacter sp. | reverse complement strand
TGCACGTTCATGCGCACCCGGTTTCCCGAGCGGCGTACACTTCCCTCAAGAATGTTGGAAACACCGAGCGCCTTACCGATTTCACGAAGGTTCGTCGGCCGCCCTCGATATTGCATCACCGACGTGCGCGAAATCACCCGGAGATCGCTGATCTTCGACAGGTTGGTAAGCACGTCATCCTGCACGCCGTCCGCGAAATAGGCGTTTTCTTTTTCATCGCTCAGATTTTCAAATGGCAAAACGGCAATTGACTTATCGACCTTATGCGCAGCGACGCGAGGCAAGAGGAAGAAGCCTGTGGCCGCGGAAATGACCACGCCGGTTGCAATCAGCATGATTATGTTACGGCGACGGCGCATTCTCGGCGCGGCTGTGTCAGGCGTCGCCCGAATCCCTTGCGCCGTGATGTCGAACGCCCACGCAAGAATCAGAGCGATTGGAAATCCGACGAGCACCAGCAGAATCACCAGGCGCAGCGCCCAACTTGGCAGTTCCCATGCCGGGAAGGTCGCCGAAGCCAGTTGGATAATGCCGCCGGCAGCAATGATGTAGGCCGCCGCCACTCGATAAACCTTGCGACGTTTTACCTCCTCGAAGAAGCCGGTCATAAGAAGATTTTGATTCGTGGAACTATAGTGCTGCCCTGACTATAGACACAAATCGAAGCCCGACATTCACTTTAACCATTCGATTGCGCCCTCCCAAAAGCGGAATCGCTCGTCACCGGCAATTCATCGACAATTCGATGTTGGGCTTTTGCGCGATGTCGATTAAGGCCTGAAAACGAGCATCGGCTCGGAGCGGATCCCAAATTGGGTTCAGTTTCAGTGACGAGACCGTGACTCCGGCCGGAGTTATCAATGAGCGTTCAAGAAGTTCAAGAGCCGCGTCGTTTTCGCCCGTCCAGGCGTAAATTTGTGCCAGCATGAGCGTCATCTTTGGCCCATCCAAGGCGTCCTGAGATTCGGGAAGGAGCGCGACGGCGCGTTTCCCTTCTGCGATGGCCGCATCCTTTTCACCCAGACCGGCAAGTACCATCCCGAGGGTCATGTGGCGCGACGCATCGTCGAAGCCTTGTTGTATCGCTTTCTCGAGAATCGGACGAGCGCGTTGAAATGCAGAATGCGCACGCTGCTTATCATTCAAGAAAGTATAAAGAGCTCCCTCGAGATATTCTTTTGGCTTCTCATCGCCGCGAACGTTGTCAGGTAATTGTTTTAGAACTGCCAGGGCTTGCTCGAATTTTCGCTGCAGCATCAAGAGATACGCCTGGTAAAAAGTATTCTCTGCGTCCGACTGCGTGCGTGATTCCACCTGCACCAATTGTGTGTCGATCTCGGATAGATCGCCTTTCAAATCCGCGGCCAGCATTGCCTTGCCTAGACGCGGGCCAACTGAGTTCGGCGCAGCTTCAATAGCGCGGTCGAAAAGTCTGTCCGCCCTTTCGAAGTCATCAGTCGCACGATAATTGTCAGCCAGATTGATGAGAAGAATTACGTCTTTCGGACTCAGCGAAGCCGCCTTCTCCATATTGGCAGTGGATTCGGCCCATTTGCCCTGGCGACGCTGGATCGCTCCTATCGCCAGATAAACGTCCGCAGAATTTGGCAAACTTTTCCTGGCGATCGCGAATTCTTCCAAAGCGCGCTGGTAATTGCGCTCGCAATAATAATGGTAAAAGCCCAATGCCAGGTGCGCCTCCGGCAGGTCTGGCTGTAGTCGAAGCGCTTCTTCGGCTGCAGTGCGCGCTTTTGCTTTCCGCGCGGGAGTCGGATCGAAAGTGTGATACATCCAGTCTTCGACCCACGCTAAGGCTGCAAAGGCCCCGGCAAAATTTGGATCGAGCCTGGTCGCTCTCTCAAAGAGCTGCTCAGCGTTTTCGGTGTCGGTGCGCAATCTATCCGGACGCGTAAGCAGATCGTGCCCCTCCACAAAAGCGAGATAAGCTTCGGTGTTCTCAGTCGGCTTGCGTTCAATCTGCGCTTTTTCGGCGGGCGACAATTTGGCGCGTAGCTCGCCGGCGATTTTTTGAGCAAGATCACTTTGGATGGCGAACACGTCCGTCAGCTCCCGATCGTAGTCTTCCGCCCAGATGTGCTGGTCGTTCTCAACATTGATTAATTGCACATTCACGCGCACCCGATTCCCGATCCGGCGAACACTCCCTTCCAAAATGGTGCCGACGCCAAGGGCCTTTCCAATCTCGCGAGCATTAGACTGCATGGCGCGATAAGGCATAACCGATGTGCGCGAAATCACCTTCAGATCGCCGATTTTCGACAAGTTCGTGAGCAGATCATCCTGAATGCCGTCCGCGAAATAGGCGTTTTCCTT
>DATDAJ010000316.1:0-3413 GCA_036525475.1 Candidatus Udaeobacter sp. | reverse complement strand
GGAAAACTGGGGCTTCGTGCTCGAAGCAATTCCGCACAACCGGCAGGCGCTGATCGGCGGCGTTGACTGGATCACCAAGAAATGGTTACTGGAAAGTTTTGTCCAAGCCGAAGGACTGAGCTGGGACGATCCATGGCTGCAAAGCATCGACCTCGAATATCACAACATCGATCCGCGCCGCGGATTATTCTTCAGCATCACACCTGGCAAACGAATCTCAGACTGGAACAACGGGGTTCGCCGTGCCAGCGCGATGCACATGCCTCCGGCCAACACGCGCGCATCAGGCCGCGCTCGTGCCGTTAACTTTTTCCAGAACTGTAATTTCCCCTATGTGATCAACTGGGACTCGATCGCCTGCGACAGCCGCGATTTTCTCGTAATGGGTAATCCCTTCGAGACGTACAACGAGGAAGTTGACCGTTTCCTTTCAAAGCCCCGGACAATAACCAACGCGGCAGAACAGCTGTAACGGCCGCGTTAGACGAAAAATAATTCGCGATGTGTTACGAATTTTCGCCTGATCATAGTTAGGCCGTAAGTATCGCGTCACGATTGAGCACGCATCTCAAGCTACCAGACGAGTGGGCGCCTCGCCTAGTGAGTCAGCCCGAGACAGGCATGGACTACCAGACCGCGTCAGTGAGATTGCGCAATGGTCGCGTCATCGAAGACGTCCTCATTATCGGCGGCATTGTCACAGAAGTTCGTGGCTACGACAACATTCCATTTTCAGCCGACGAGATTTCTGATATCAGAGTTACACACCGAAAATGGGAGTTTTGCCGATGAAGGATTTTACTACTACACACACCTGCTATTCATCCCAACCGCGTAACCACGTGGATGCAGCGAACTGTGGACCGTCCTTATGCCTAGCTTCGAGAGATTGCGACCGTCAGTTCTGATTCGCGCGGGCGCTGATCTTGAGTCTCGTTAGGCGGGTTCGACCGGTGGAAACCAGCTGACCAATGATCTGATGGCTGCTCAAACAACGAACCAAAATGTTGAACCGACGTCCGGTCCAGCGCAGGATGGGCCGATCTGGGGTTATCATTTTGTCCCCAACCAACCAGCACGGTCAATCACTTCGGAGGCGGCGGTTGAGTTTTTGACTGCGCCGGGTCCGTCCCCACCGGATGAATTCCTGTGGTTGCATTTTTCGCTTTCCAATGCGGCTTCTGAGCCATGGCTACGGCGGTATCTGACCTTGCCCGATACCTTTTACGAATCGTTGCATAGCGATGTAGACGCCACTCATTTGGAGCAGGACGGAGACGCGCTGGTGGCGCGTATCCATGATGTGCTTTTCGATTTCACATTTGACGTCCCAGTTGCGACCACCACTCTTTGCGTAAAGTCGCGCGTGCTGGTAAGCGCGCATATCCGGCCCTGGCGCTCGATTGATCAACTCCGGGCTGCGGTGCAAACGGGCCAAGTCTTTCGTTCGCCGATTGAAATTCTGGCGCGTTTATTGCGAGATCAGGCCAGTGTGTTGGTTGACATTGTGCGGAAGACCAAAACGCAGGTGGGCCCATTGGAAGAGCAACTGTTGGCCAAGCGCGTTTCTGTCAGTCGTAGCGAATTAGGTTCTCTGCGGCGGATGTTGGTTCGACTCCAACGGCTTTTGGCCCCGGAACCAGCTGCATTCTTTCGCCTTCTCAGTCGGCCTCCTGACTGGATTTCGCAAGACGAACTTCAGAATCTGCAACAAGCCGCAGAGAAGTTTTCCACCGCCATCAGCGACACAGCGGCCCTGGTTGAGCGCGTCAAACAGCTTCAGGAAGAATTGGCCGCCTTTGTCAATGAACAGACCAATCGCACGCTGTTCGTGTTGACGTTAGTAACTGTGCTGGCCTTGCCGATCAACTTGGTGGCTGGCTTGTTTGGCATGAACGTGGGCGGTATCCCGCTGAATCAACATCCGTATGGTTTCTTTTTGGTCTTGGGCCCCTTGTTAGTCTTGACAGCCGTCCTGGCGTATTTGGCGCTGGGAAGGCGGCGATACTAGTTTTTGAGATGTTGATGCCGATCCAGCATCGATCTGCAAACTGATCAGTGAGCTGTAGCGGCGCCCTCTGAGTGCCGAACCCTCGGCGGTACGCAGACCGCCGCTACAGAAAAGCCCTTCCACTGTTCACTGCAATCTTTGCAGCGAAGAGATGCCGTAGTTTTCCTGAAGCGTAGGGGCTTCGGCGGCGACTTGCGATGCGTCCAGCTCGATCTGCTTGGGATCTTCTTCGGTCTCGATTTTGATGAAGCCTTCTTCGACTGGTTGCTTAACGGCTTCGGCCAGATCGTCCAACGATTTGATTTCTTTTCCGTTCACCTTTTTCACGGTGAGGTAGGCAAGATCGTCATAGCCGATTGTGCTATTGGCCGGAAGCACCTGGCTGAGAATCACCACGCGGCGATTTCTGTCCGGAAAAAGCTCGGATTGGAAATGATCCATGTAAACCAGGCGCTGAGGCGCTTCCCGTTGCCAGTTCGGTCCCCATTCTTTGAGATACTGACGGGATAACTCCTGAAAAATAAGGCCGCCAAGAACGTAATAGCGCGGCGGTTGATCGAGAGAATACGGCGCACTCACGTAATCTTTCGCGTCGCGATGTTCCAAGGTCACGTTCAGCTGCATCGGCTTGCCGTCACGCTGAACGTGGAAAGGAACAACATCGCCGGCGTACGCGTGCGCTGTCAGCAGATTCGTGAACTCGATCTTGCCGTAAAGCGGATCCACGTAGTTGCCGTTCTCATCAATGTCGTGATTTCCGACCGCGGTCACGATATCGCCCTCCTTCATTCCTGCTTTATTTGCAGGGGTGCCCGCCTCCACATTGGTTATGTAAACGCCACGCTTGCCATTTTCAGCCGCGAACTCGCGCAGCGCGGGATCCCGCGTCGGGAAAAATGAGACGCCGACCGAAGGGAAACCACGATAATTCTGACCTTCGGCTTCCTTTAAGAAATGCGTGATGACCGGCGCCGGGATAACATCGAGCAGTTGTGAGCGCGAATCGTAACGCAGCAGCAATCCTGCGAGTTTGTTCTTCTTGACCAGCGGCACCGTGTAGCTGTTCTCGCGATACTGCATGGGAATGCTAACGCGGTACGTGAGGAAATTCCCAACATCGATCGGGTAGGGCATCATTTGCACCGTTGTCACCAGACCTTCGGTTGCCAGCAGCGCTCCTGTGGGTTCCAGTTGCCAGGCCGCGAGCCGGTCGCCAACGACTGTGTCGGACGTGATTTCGAGCGGCGTGATGCCGTCGAGGAAACTTTTCTCGGCCGGTTCGAGCAGCGCCAGGTTCGCTTCGTAATCGATTACACGGACATTTGCCGCGGTTTTTTCGCCAGACTCTGCGCGCTCGAGCTCGACGTAATTTTGGTTTGTGACCAAGTCGGCAGTGACAAGG
>DATDAJ010000315.1:0-5896 GCA_036525475.1 Candidatus Udaeobacter sp. | reverse complement strand
CGCACGTTCGGATGAATCGAGGTGGGCATCTGTTTGTTTTACCGCCCAAAAGGCGGAGCGCTATGGCGAAATTCCATTGCAGACGGAGATTTGCGCTCGCAGGCGCAAACTAGAAGAAGGAATGTGAGCGTTGGCTGGTTCATTGGATGGTTCAATGACGGGATTCTTTTTGGAGATCGCCATATCCGGATCACGTGAGCGTTCCGCGCCACGTTGAAATCTGCTCAGCGATCGAAATCTCCGGCTGCTTCGGGCTGATATTCAACCTTCGTCACCTTCATTCGCCTTAATCCGCCGGGCACATTCCACTCGAACTCGTCGCCGACGCGATATCCGAGCATTCCCGCTCCGATCGGGGCGAGCACAGAAATCTTTTCTTCGTCGATATTTGCTTCAGAGGGAAAAACAAGAGTGAAGGCATCAGTTTCGCCGCTCTCGAGATCCCGCATCTCTGCACGCGAGTTCATCGTGATCACGTCACTAAAGACATCTTTCGGATCAACGACGACAGCTCGGCGCAACTCTTGGGTCAGGGCTTTCAGATCCCCATGCTTGCGCGGATCGGAAAGCTCTATTTCCATAAGCAACTCTTCGAGACGCTGTTTGTCCTGGCTGGTGACATAGATGGGATTCTTGATTCCATCATGATCTTGGCTGAATCGTCTAACTTGCATGGTCATCATCGGGGAAAGTTAAACATCTCGTCGGGCGATTGACTAAGACTGATGTACGATCATAACGATAGCCTTTGATTATCGAATTGCAGGGACACGAAGCCCGTCGTTCAAAGATGCGTAACCTCTAGCTTAAAGTTAGCAGCTGCTTCAAAACGACAGCTTCGTTGTGTTCCTGATCGCGCGCACCGTAAATGAGAGTGACGGTTCCTTCTTTAGCCTTGCGTTTGATCAACCGAAGATCATCGCCATGCTGTTTCAACTCCCTTCGGTATCGGCTGCAAAAACCGCGCCATTTCTTTGGATCGTGCCCAAACCATTTCCGCAGTTCGGTGCTCGGACCTAGGTTCTTAAGCCAAAGGTCGATGGCGGCTTTATCTTTCGTTAGGCCTCGTGGCCAAAGACGATCAACGAGGATGCGGATGCCATCGCTGTGTTCTGGTTTCTCGTAGGCGCGCTTGAGTTGAATGTTCATTTGTTATTGCCTCCGATTTGCTCGTCGTTTGTTGATGAACCATGAGGCACGCTCATGAAAAGGCGACCGCTTTTTGAAACCGGAATCGAGATTCGATCCGGGAGAACGTCCGGAGGGTTGCGGGGCGCTCGCGTAAATAAGGCTCGACAAAGTTGTCGCCGTTTTGATTCCCTAAATTAAGCGGCCTGTCCTTGACGATCTACTCGTGGAAACCAACTAACGGATTAGCGTGGCGCCGAGTGTGATCTCTGCTTCAAACTAAGCAATTTATTCTCAACAAAAAAGTGAAAGCAAAGAAATCCACAAATCCAGACCTAACGATTGCTCCGGGAAACTGGCCAATTGATGCGTCACCTGATCGTGGGTTCGTCAGGAAGCGTTTGCTCTTGGCGGTCCTCCTAATGGGTTCGTCTTTAATCCTTTTTCTTTGGGGGGCAGGAGGGATTTCATATGGTGATTCGCCGCGTTCCGCGCCGCTCAAGGTGACAGCGAGTGCGCAATTCTATGACACATTCGGTACCCCCAATTCTGCTTTGGTTACGGACGATTATGTACTTGTCTCGGTAACCGGGGAAACTACACCATGCCCCACCATGTCACCGTGCCCTGCAAACTCACCGTGCGGAAGGGGGACGCCGACGCCAACGGTCACTCCGAAACCGACGTCCACTCCGACAGGGACGCCGGCAAATTTCACCACGGGTATTCAGGTTTTCAGCACATCTGATTTCAGTAACCCGTGCGGCGGCCAACAAATTATTAATTTTCCATCGCGCCCGCCCGTACAACATATCGACGGGATACAATTTTTTCCCGGTCCGCCGCAACTTAGCGTTGGCGCGGCGATTGAAAGGCAGGGCGCTGAATTTGTCCGTCTGGCTAGTTTGAATGAACCATGTCGGGCGGACGGCCCTGTCCGGGTTCGACAACACCCGGTGATAGACAACTGTAATTGCCCCAATTCTCCACCCGGTACTTTTGATGTAGCTGTCACACCGGATGGACACTATGCATTTGTCGCCAACGAATACGGGCTAATGCCTAGTCCCACACCTACGGATGAAATAGAAGGCGGGACAGTAGGCGTCATCGGGGTGGCACGCAACGCTGGTGGATTTACAACCGGGACACGGTCAATCCGGCACAACCACACCATATACATACCCGGCGGCAACACTATCCCGGGAATAACTATGTCGCATGACGGCAGATACCTTTATGTAGCATGCGAAGGGTCGGCAAAGGGCAGGAATCCAAATACTGGACAGAAGTATAGCGATCCGACCAATGTGGAGCAAACCGCAAACGGTAATGTTCTGTGCCCGGGTTGCAGGGAACACCCAGACGGTGCCATGGGAAGCTGCGATAACATGGCGGAAGGAGGGAACGCAAGGAACGGTCTGCTGGCAGTTATCGACGTTGACATGGCAACAAAAGGGATGGGACAGGCTTCGATCATCAGGATTATTTCCGCCGGATGTGCGCCCGTTCGGGCAGTCGAAACTGCAGACGGTCAACACCTCTTCGTGGCGGCACGCGGTAGAAACAAGAAATTTCCGATAGAAGAGGGGTATCAAGTCCTGGTTTTCGATGTCCCCACTTTGCTGTCGAATTCGCCAAACAACGGGTTCCTTGGGTATGGCAATAGCGGTGGTACGGCGCCTGTCGGCATGGCGTTATTTAACAATGAAACCATGCTGGCGGTGGCAAATTCCAACCGTTTTCATGCTAATTGCGAGTGCCGGGAGCACCCAGAGCAATGCACTGCCAACGTGGCGATCTTGGACGTCAGCAACCCCGGGTCACCGACCATCCAACAAGTTATTCCGAATCCAAATAATCCAAATTCGCCTGACTTCCCGCGCAACGTAACGGTTGGGCCGGATGACTCTACGCTGTATGTGCCAAATGCGGGCGCAATGAAGCTTGAAGTCATCACAACGAGTGTGAAGTAGATTCCCCGCAGGCTTCGGGCGTACTTTTGTCGCGTCGGATCGGCACTGCTGGAAATAAGGCCCGCTTTGCGCTAAACTGGGCCCAGCTTTTCCCCAGGTGCAACACAACGAAGAATATGTGCTCGGAGTTCTCCAGGACGGAGGAGTCCTCACCCGCAAGCAAATCGATAGCGCTCGCTCGCGTCTGAACGGCGAGCCCGGCGTGATCGATGTTTTGATTAACGACGGCGCTTTGTCGGAGGTGGACGTCTCGCGCACGCTCGCTGCGCAAGCGCACATGGATTGGATCGATATCTCCACGATGATCATTCCGCCACAGGTCATCCATGAGATCCGGGGCGAAGACGCGCGGCGGTTCAAAGTGATCCCAGTCGCCTTCGGTGAAAGCGGGCTAGTCGTCGCAGTCGGCAACCCGTTAGACATCGATACCATCGACAGTTTGGGTTTCCTCCTGCAACGCGAGTTGGAACTGGTTTGCACGAGTCCAAAGAAAATTCGCGAAGCGCTGATCAAATACTACGGCACCGCCGATGAAGCGGCGGACGTGCTGCAAAGGGAAATTGGCGAGGACATCGATCTTGGTCTGGAAATCGGCGATGGCGCGGAAGCGAGCCCAATCGATGAGGCAGACGCGCCGATTGTGCGGCTCGTGTCGATGCTACTGATCGAGGCGCATCGCGCCGGCGCGAGCGATATTCACCTCGAACCGCTGGACAAAAAATTTCGTGTCCGATTTCGGATCGACGGCGTGCTGCAGGAAATGCAATCGCCGCCGAAGCGTCTGCAATCAGCCATTATCAGCCGACTCAAGATCATGACCGGATCGATGAGCATCGCGGAGAAACGCCTGCCGCAGGACGGACGAATTCAGGTAAGAATCAAAAAGAAACCCATCGACCTGCGCGTCTCGACGATGCCCACTAATCATGGGGAGAGCATGGTTTTGCGCATCCTGGATAAGTCGAGCCTGAAGCTCGGGTTGCCAGAGCTTGGATTTTTGTCTGACGACCAGGAAACATTCGAGCGTCTGATGAGGCTCGCAGATGGAATTCTTCTGGTGACCGGACCGACCGGCTCGGGAAAAACGACCACGCTTTACGCCTGCCTCAATTACATCAACAAACCGGACCGCAAAATTATCACCGTCGAAGAACCGATCGAGTACCAGATGACCGGCATCAATCAGGTGCAGGTGAACACCGAGATCGGGATGACGTTTCCGGCCGCGCTGCGTTCTATCCTGCGCCAGGCACCAAACATCATCATGATCGGGGAGATTCGCGATCTCGAGACGGCGACCATCGCAACGAACGCCAGTCTCACAGGCCATCTTGTTTTTAGTACGCTACACACGAATGACGCGCCTTCGGCTGTCGCGCGTTTGATCGATCTCGGCGTGCAACCGTTTCTCGTCGCGTCTTCGGTCCGCGCGGTGATGGCGCAAAGACTTGTTCGTCGTTTGTGTAGCAACTGCAAACAACCGGGCGAACTTACCGACACCGAGTTGCGCGCGCTTGGGATCGAGCCTGGACAGCTCTCAGAAGCCCAGGTCATGAGGCCAGTCGGCTGCGAGCTGTGCCGTCACATCGGCTACAAGGGCCGAATGGGCATATTCGAAATTTTCGAGATCGACGATGAAGTGCGCCACATGATCAACAAGCGCACCTCGACCTTTATCCTGCGGCAACGAGCCCGCGAACTTGGCATGCGAACATTACGCGAAGACGGCGTGCGCAAAGTGCTGGCCGGTCTGACTTCTGCCGAAGAGGTCATCTCCATCACCGTGGGCGATGTGAGCTAAGGCCGTTACCTCGTTAAATCGTGAATTGTTACATCGCTTAAATGACCGAAAAACAACTTGCCGAATTCTTTGTCGAGCAGCATGTGCTGCAACCTTCGCAGGCGGACGATGTGTTGAGCGAAGTAGAGTTGAACGGCAAAACCGTCGCGCAGGCCATGATCGATGGTGGGTTCATTGATGAGCCGAGCTTTTATGAAACCATTGCCAATGGCCTTGGCACCGAATTCCTCGATCTGAGCCAGCACGAAATTGCGCCGGAGATTTTACGCCTGATTCCCAGCGGCCTGGCGCGTTTGCATGGCGCGCTGCCGATTGACATGAGCGCAACCACGCTACGGGTGGCGCTGGTCGATCCATTTGATCTGCACGTTGCCGAGGACCTGCGCTTCGCACTTGGCAAAGACGTCCAGATAGTCGTGTCGCCGCCTGAGCAAATCGAGGAGCTAATTAAACAGTATTACGGCACCGACACGACAAGCATGGAGGAAGTGCTCAAGCAGCTCGGCGAAGCCGGTGAAGCGCTGCAATTACGCGAGACTGACGGCGAGGCAGCAGTTGAAGCGGAGGCGAACGCAACGCCGATCATCCGTTTTGTCGACCTCATTCTTTACCAGGCGATCCAGGACCGCGCGAGCGACATTCACTTCGAGCCATTCGAAAATGAGTTCAAAATCCGCTATCGCGTCGATGGAGCGCTTTACGAAATGTCGCCACCGCCGCGCCACCTCGCGTTGCCGGTGATTTCCCGCGTGAAAGTCATGGCGAACATGAATATTGCCGAAAGACGGCTGCCGCAAGACGGTCGAATTCAAAAGCAGATCGCGGGGCGCAGCGTTGATCTGCGAGTTTCAACCTTGCCGACGCAATTCGGCGAAAGCCTCGTGCTGCGCGTACTGGATCGCAGCATCATCAATCTGGATCTCGAAGCGCTCGGCATGCCCGATTACATCTACAATTTTCTGCTCGAAATAATCGAGCGACCGAACGGAAT
>DATDAJ010000314.1:0-4664 GCA_036525475.1 Candidatus Udaeobacter sp. | reverse complement strand
ATTGCCTTTCTCATGAACCCGTACACGACGAAGAAGTCTTCCTCGATCTCCAGCTTCGAATAGAGCCTTTCAAGATCGCCGGCGTGGTAATCTTTCGCGCGTTGGCGCAGTATGAGATCTTGAGCACGCGCGGGCGCCCGGATCGGATCGGCTTGGACAAACCCTATGCGCTGGAAGGCGCCTTTCAGTGTAGTCGGCTTGAATAGACTGCGAGCAACGGCATAGCGCCTTAAATGATCCAACGTGATCAGCACAGTGAACCGTTACACGAACGCTGCGCAATCGCAGCGAGGTTTGGTGCAGCCAACACTATCGACGGGAGCGAGATGCCAGTACGCGCCGCTGATTAGCTCGTACCGCTTTCGGCAAACTTTTGACGACTAGCTCGTACGAGTGATCGATCATTCTTCGCAATTCAACAGCCGGAATGCCGCCCTCAATCTCAACCGTATTCCAATGTTTCTTGTTCATGTGGTAACCGGGCCTGACCTGCTCGTAGCGATCACGCAAGTCGAGTGCTAAATCCGGATCGCACTTCAAGTTCACTGTAGGCGGAACTTCATCCAGAGCTGCTAACGCGAACATTTTTCCGCCGACTTTGAACACAAGAACATCGGGACCGAATGGGGTCTCCTCACTTGCACCGGGTTTGGTGAGGCAATATTCGCAAAACTCGGCGAGATCCATCAGCGCTTCGCCACCTTTAAATTGCTATGTGAGCGGATTCGACGATATCGATGGTTTAACGAACAGGGGGATCGAGGCTTCGTGTCGTCCATCGATCGCGAGATCAATCGAATACTCGCCGAATTTCGGCAATTTCAATTGCTGGATACCAAGCGCCATCGATACGGTGCTTGTCGAATATTGATCTTGGAAGCGCACTTCGGTAGTACCATCTAGTGGTTGCATTACAGCCTTGCCGTCTGAATCGACAAAGGCGAGGCGAAACCTTTTCTGTCCTTCTTCAATACGTGCAAAACGCAATTTGAGTGCTAAGGCGCATTGCATGTGTACGATCGGTTCACTCGCTGCACTTAGACTATCAAAGGAACCGAGGATGTTTAGCTTGCCGGCAGCATCAACGGTAGCTGCGTCGCACAACGTAAAAACCTCAACATCCATTAGTTCGACTATTCAATTCGCAGTAAAAGCAACTCTAGCAAGTCGGAAATCTTCACGCGCTCTTGCTTCATGGAATCTCTTTCGCGCAAAGTGACAGTATCGCGAAGATGAGATTGTTTTTCGCCGAGTGTTTCAAAGTCTACAGTAACGCAAAATGGTGTTCCGATTTCATCCTGCCGGCGATAACGACGCCCGATCGCCCCGCTCTCGTCGTAGAAAACAAACATGTGAGGCCGGAGAAGATCGAGAATCTGCTTTGCCTTAGCCACCAGCGGCTCCTTGTTCCTGAGCAATGGAAAGATCGCGCATTTAATTGGGGCCATGCGCGGATGAAACCGCAAAAACGTCCGTCCTTCCATTTCGCCCTTGTCGTTAGGCGCCTGGTCCTCTGCATAAGCTTCACAAATCATCGCGAGCACAGTTCGATCTACGCCGGCACTCGGCTCGACGACGTGCGGGATAAATCTCTCCTTTGTCTCCTCGTCGAAATACTCGAGCGATTTGCCGCTCGCTTTCTGATGCTGCGACAAATCATAGTCGGTGCGATACGCCACACCTTCGAGTTCCTGGCGGCCAAACGGGAAATCGTATTCGATGTCGTAAGTGCCTTTGGAATAAAACGCACGCTCTTCATCCGGCACGTTGAGGAGGTGCAGGTTTGCGCGTGAGAGGCCGATATTCTCATAAAATTTCAGGCGCTCTTCTTTCCAGTACTCGAGCAGCTCCATTCCCTGCTCCGGTCGGCAAAAATATTCCAGTTCCATCTGCTCGAACTCGCGTGAACGAAATGTGAAATTGCGGGGATTGATCTCATTCCGGAAAGCTTTCCCCATTTGCGCGATACCGAACGGCAACTTCTTGCGCGACACTTCGAGAACGTTTTTGAACTGAACGAAGATCGATTGCGCGGTTTCCGGCCGTAGATATGCGACGGAGCTTTCCTCGGCACTCGCGCCAACATGCGTCTCGAACATCAGATTAAACTGCCGCGCTTCGGTTAAGTCTTTGCCGCCGCAATTTGGGCATTGCTTAACGCCTTTTTTCTCCACGAGCTGATCGGCGCGCAAGTGAGCCTTGCAGGTCCGGCAATCAATCATCGGATCGGAGAAACCTTCGACGTGGCCCGAGGCCCTGAGAACCGCAGGATGCGTTAGGATCGCGCCGTCCATGCCGACTACGTCACCGCGCTCATGCACCATGACGCGCCACCAGTAGTTCTTCAGGTTGCGCTTCAGTTCGACGCCGAGCGGACCGTAATCCCAGGCGCCGTTGAGTCCGCCGTAGATTTCGCTGGACTGGAAAATAAAACCACGCCGCTTACACAGGCTGACGATTTTTTCCATGCGTTGGGCGTCGGTCGGCGCGTTCATAGTAATCGCAGGTTACACGGATCAGAAAACGTTGTAGAGGCGTTTGTGCCAAACGCCTTTCCCTCGGCGGCTGACACGGCCGCCACTACAACAGAACGGTCAATTACGTTTGCTGTTCGACTTTCACCTCGGTCTTTACCGAGTTGGCGATGAAGCATTGATCGTGCGCTCCATGATTCATCTCCCCGATTTCCTGCGGCGTGGGTTGTTTCTCGCCGGAGAACTTCAGCCGCTGTCGAAGTGTGACGCGTGTAATGGCGAGTCTTCCTTCAGCATTTTTCTCCATAACGCCGACTGCTTCATCGACATATTCGTCGAGCACGAGCCTCTTTTTGCACGCGATCGCGAGAAACGTCAGCATATGGCAGCTCGACAGCGAAGCCACAAACGCTTCCTCCGGATCGACCAGGTTCTGATTGCCGAGATAGGCGGGAGCGGCTGACGCTTGCATCTCGTGTCCGCCCGGAAACTTCCAAGTGTGGTCTCGTGAATATTTCTGATACTCAAACGGCTTGTCGCCGCGTTGCCAAGTGAGGGTAACTTTGTGTTCTGACATGCGTTTAGATAAGACGCGACGTGTCACAGGGCAAGCGCTTCGGTTGCGCACATCAATGCGCTGTCCTCAGCGGACTTTTCGCATAAGCGATCCGGCCCCTGCCGGCTTCTGAAAAATAGCGCGATTAGCTTAGTGGCAGAGCGGTCGCCGCGGCGACAAGTCGCAAGGCTTGCGTTACAGGACGCGCTCTTTATTTTGTCCGCTTCTGATAAGTCGCGCGATTAGCTCAGTGGTAGAGCACTTGCTTCACACGCAAGGGGTCGCTGGTTCGATACCAGCATCGCGCACCAGATTTTTCGTTCACCACCCGCGGCGTAACAACACGTAGTCACAAATTCCATGGCTTTGATTCAAGAAGTTCTCGAAATCGTCAAAAAGCGTAATCGTAACGAGCCTGAGTTTCTTCAGGCGGTCACGGAGGTGTTGGAGTCGATCCGGCCCGTCATCGATCGTAGTAAAAAATGCCGGGACGCTAGAATTCTGGAGCGCCTAGTCGAACCGGAGCGAATGATTCAGTTTCGCGTCCCGTGGATCGACGACAAAGGACAGATCCAGGTGAACCGCGGGTTTCGCGTGCAAATGAATAGCGCGCTCGGCCCTTACAAAGGCGGGTTGCGTTTTCATCCGACCGTCTATGCGGGCATCATCAAGTTTCTCGCATTCGAACAAGTCTTTAAGAACTCGCTAACCGGTTTGCCGATGGGCGGCGGGAAAGGCGGGTCGGACTTCGATCCGAAAGGGAAGTCCGACAGGGAGGTCATGCGATTTTGCCAATCGTTCATGACTGAACTGTTCCGTCACGTCGGTCCGAATACCGATGTGCCTGCCGGTGACATCGGTGTGGGAGGGCGTGAGATCGGATACCTCTTTGGTCAGTATAAACGTTTGGCGAACGAATTCACAGGTGTGCTAACCGGAAAAGGACTGAGCTGGGGCGGCTCGTTGATACGCCCAGAGGCGACTGGTTACGGCGCTGTTTATTTCGCGCAGGAAATGCTTAAGACACGCAATGAAACCATTGAAGGCAAAGTTTGCACTGTCTCAGGCGCTGGTAACGCAGCGCAATATACTGTGGAAAAATTACTCCAGTGCGGCGCAAAGCCTGTCTCGATGTCCGATTCCAGCGGCTTCATTTATGACAAGAACGGCATCGATGAGGAAAAACTGGCCTTCGTCATGAGCATTAAGAACGTGCGCCGCGGACGCATTAACGAATACGCCAAAAAGTTCCGCGGCTCCAAATATGTGGCCGGTCAGCGGCCTTGGGGTATAAAATGCGATTGCGCTTTTCCGTGCGCGACGGAGAACGAGATCACAGCCGAAGACGCCAAGAAACTGGTCAATAACGGTTGTTATCTTGTCTCTGAAGCGGCCAACATGCCCAGCGTGCCGGCAGCGGTCGATCTGTTCCTGGAGAAAAAAATTCTGTTTGGCCCCGGCAAAGCCGCAAATGCGGGAGGCGTTGCTACCTCTGGTCTCGAGATGAGCCAAAACTCCATGCGCTTACCATGGCCTCGGGAGGAGGTCGACTCGCGATTGCGCCACATCATGTCGACGATCTTCAAAAACTCCTGGGACACTGCGGAAGAGTACGGACAGCCCGGCAATCTCGT
>DATDAJ010000313.1:0-6202 GCA_036525475.1 Candidatus Udaeobacter sp. | reverse complement strand
CGTCTTCGCGATCGCGAACTTTCCTTTCAGCGCAAGTCCGATTCAGTGCGGGCGGAAGTTGAAGGAAAGATTGTTTCGGCGCGACGCCGCTGCAACGGATGCGAAGCAAACGGCCAGGCTTTCAAACCAACACGCGAGACGCGTGCGCTACCCAGATTCGCGGCCTGCGCTTCAACGGAATTGTGTTCTAAAGGTCTAATCCGGATTGAAGAATTCCGAATCCAATTATTTTGTTTCCAAAATCATGAAGTCACTTATCACCATTATCACTTCGGTTGTTTGTTCGTTAGTCGCCGTTGTTGCGGCGCCCCAGGAACAGACCGAACAAAACGCGCCGCCCCTCGATGCCAACCACAGGGACTCATCAGTAAAACCGGGCGACGATTTTTTCCTGTTCGCCAATGGCAACTGGATTAAACAGACAGAAATCCCGCCTGAATATTCCCGATGGGGCGCGTTCAATGAACTGATCGAGCGCAATAACGACGCATTGCACACGATCGCGGAGAAGGCCTCACAAACCCAGGTCGACCCGAAGCTTGCGCCGGAGACACGGAAAGTCGGTGACTACTACGCGAGCGGGATGGACGAGCAGGCGGTCGAAGCCGCGCGCACAACACCGCTGACGGAAGAGTTCCAGAAAATCGACGTAATGAAAGATCGACAGGATGTGCTGAAGGAGATCGCGCACCTGCACAGCATCGGCATCAATGCATTCTTCAATTTTGGCTCGGGCCAGGACGCGAAGGACAGCAATCACGACATCGCCCAGGCGGTGCAGGGCGGCCTCGGCATGCCGGATCGAGATTATTACACAAAGCAGGATGCCGATATGAAAGAGAAGCGCGAGAAGTATATCGCGCACGTGACGAAGATGCTGACCTTGTTAGGCCAGCCGCCGGAGAAAGCTGCCGAAGACGCTAAGAAGATCATGGCGCTGGAAACCAAATTGGCCGAAGCATCGCGCACCCGTGTGGAGCTGCGCGACCCAATCAAGAATTATAACAAGATGGCAGTGCGACAGCTGCAGGACCTGACGCCCGATTGGAAGTGGAGCGATTATTTCAACTCGATCGACCTGCTCGAGCCGGGGGACGTCAACGTGCATCAACCGGAGTTTTTCAAAGCGGTGAACAATCTGTTCAAATCGACACCGCTGGATGATTGGAAGGCATACCTCCGCTGGAATCTAATCAGCGCGACCGCGCCTTATCTTTCCAAGGATTTCGTCGACGAGGATTTCGATTTTAATCAGCGAGTCCTGCGCGGTACCCAGCAGAACAAGCCGCGCTGGAAACGTGTGGTCACTTCAGAGGACTCCGATATTGGCGAGGCGCTTGGCAAGCTGTACGTCGGCTTCTATTTCCCACCCGAGGCGAAAGAGCGCGCACTCGAACTCGTGAACAATTTGAAGGAAGCGCTGGCCGACCGAATCAAAACGCTGACTTGGATGGATGAGCCGACAAAAAAAGAAGCGCTCAAGAAACTCGCCGCGATGAATGTCAAGATCGGTTATCCTGATAAATGGCTTGATTATTCATTGCTGGAGATCGACCGCGGCCCATTCGTTATGAACACGCTGCGCGCCGAAAAATTTGCGGCCGATCGGGACCTGCAAAAGATCGGCAAGCCAGTCGATCGCACCGACTGGGGAATGACGCCGCCGACCGTAAATGCGTATTATCAACCGACCATGAACGAGATCGTCTTTCCGGCCGGCATTTTGCGGCCGCCATTCTTCTACACCAATGCCGACGACGCGGTGAACTATGGCGCGATCGGCGCAGTCATTGGCCACGAAATGACACACGGCTTCGATGATCAGGGGCGGCAGTTCGATGGGGTTGGCAATCTGCGCGATTGGTGGTCCAAGACATCGGCGGACGAATACAACAAGCGCCGCAAAGCAGTCGTCGATCAATATTCCGAGTATGCGCCGCTACCGGGCCAGCATGTGAATGGCGAGCTCACACAAGGCGAAAACATCGCGGATATCGGAGGAGTGAAGCTCGCTTATGCCGCATTGCAGAAGGCGCTCGACAAACATCCAGAGGAACGTGACAAAAAGATCGACGACCTGACACCGGAGCAACGTTTCTTCCTGTCATTCGCCGCGATCTGGCGCTCAAAAATTCGCGACGAAGATCAAAAGCTGCGGCTCACCACCGATCCGCATTCGCCAGCACAGTTTCGCGTGAATGGCCCGGTGGCGAACATGCCGGAGTTCCAAAAGGCATTCAACGTGCCCGACGGTTCGGCGATGGTTCGTCCGGCGGACAAACGGGTGAACATCTGGTAATGGTTCGTTGTAGACCGTCTGTGTCGACGCCGCCGTCACATTAACACCGCAGTTCATCACGGTGGTCCAGCGGTAACGTTTTCTACAACACAAAACACCGGGCTGAAGCCGCGGTGTTAACGACAGCACGCCCACGCAAGAAGGTTCGTACCGCTCACCCAGAAACAGTCCTTCGGTTACTCCTCCGCCACTTTGCCGCCCCAGCTCAAAATTTTCGCTTTTGTGCCGGCGGCTTCGGCTTCCTTGATGTTCCCGGCGCGGTTGTAGAACAGCGAAAGACTTGTCCAGCCAATCTGATCGTTAGGCCGCAATTTTACCGCTCTTTTGCCGGCTTCGATGGCTTCCTCGAATCGACCGATCTTCATCAACGCCATCCCGAGCGCGTGCCAGCCATCGAAAAAATCGGGATCAAGCTCCACGCATCGCCGGTACTTCTCGACCGCGCTGGCCAAATCGCCAACGGCAACATCGCCGCTGGCGTCATCAAAAATCTCGTCGGGTGTTGCCATTTATTTGTTCTTCGCCACGAACACCATGGTCACAAAGAAATACCGACATCCAAATTTCAAACCCAACCACTACTTCACCTCCTTTGTGGGGCTTGTGTGAATCCTACCCCTTCTTGAATTCCAAGCCAGCCGCTTGCTGCCGGTCGCGCAACCATTCCACAACAACAATACGCTCCTTGTTCTCAAGAATTCTCTTTTCGAAGGCTGCCTTTTTCTCCCCGGCACTCGCATCCCCGAGAGGCTCTCGCTTTTCCAAAATCGCTATAAGACCATCCGTACCAGATGGCACAAAGTCGGTCGCGTCGCCCGGATTCAGCAATGCCACCGCATCTTTAATCGTAAGAAGCTCAGGCGACTGTTTTTTTTGCTCGTCGCCTTCAGATTTTTCCGATTCTTCATCGATCAATGAAAACGCCGCGAGCTTCTCAGGTTTTACGCCGGCTTTTTCGATGACGGTTTCAAGCGGTTGACCAGATTTTTTGGCTTCCCGGAGTTGTTGCACGATCTCCGTACCTCTAGTCGACATCAACTCGCGTGTTCGCGTCTTCTTCAGCGCGTCCACGATTTTCGGTTTCGCTTCTTCGGCTGTCAGGGGCCGTGCCTCGGTCTTGCCGGTTAAATTCAAGATGTAAAATCCATCCGCTACCTGAACGGCATCGCTGTGCGGCTCCTGTGTCGACAGCTTGAAAGCCGCGGCACCAAGCTGCGGATCCCCTTTCAGCTGCGGATCGGGCTCCGCAGCACTGAATTCACCGGTCTCGTGCACTGGCAGTTGAAATTTCGCGGCCGCCTGCTTAAAATCCGCGTTCTTTTCCAGCAGCGCCTGCGTGAAATCGGTCGCGCGATCGGCCAGTTTCTGTAACGCCTCGATCCGTTCTTTGCCCGACAACTTCTTCTCGTCCTCATTCAGTGTCAGTTGGACAAACTCGACCTTGCGTTTTTCGTCGGTTTTCAGCTCCGCCTTGTGCGCCTCGTAATATTTCTGCACATCTTCGTCGCCAATCTTGACATCCTTGTCGAAATCGGCGGATCGAAATCGAATCACGCTGACATAAAGTTTGTCGTAGCCCCGCTGAAAATTTTCGTCCAACTCGCTCTTGGGAAGCGAAACGCCGGCGGCCAGAAGCTTTTGGATTTCGCTCAGGCAAATCTGGTCGCGCACGAGTTGCTCGATGTGCTCTTCAGCAAGACCGAGCGGCGCCAAACCGTTCTGCACAAGATCATTCAACTTATTAATGTCGAAGCCCGAATCGCCTTGAAAAGCCGGCAGCTTTCGCACGACCTCAGCAACCTCCGAAGCACTCGGGCGTAGTCCCAGCCGTTCCGCTTCATGTCGCAGGACAAGCAGATTAACGATGAATTGTACCGCCGCCTGATTCTGGTCTACCCCGGCCCCCGCCGTCATTGTTCCTATAAAATCAGACATGCCAAGGGCCTGCGCCAGATTGAGGAGCCGTGCAGATTGTTGCGCTTCCAGCATCGAAACATTTCGATCATAGATGCGCGCAAACTGGTCTCTGCCTATCGCGCCGTAATCCGGCTGTTGCACAAAATAGAAAATGAAGGGAATCGCCAGGATCGCGATCACGATCATGAGCCAGTCCCGGTGCCTGCGCAGTAACTTCATCATAGCGGACCAAGATTAGCGGTGCCGAAGCTCAGTCGCAAATCTGTAGCCGCCGCCCTGCGGGCGGCGCCGTCGAAGACATACACGGTGTCGCACTTCGCACACCGAAGCAGCTACACTTTGCTTGCCGTTTCCTGAATGATCTTCCACCCCTTGCGCAGATGTTCTTCTGTGGTTAGCACGTTGCCGAGGCCGATCCTTATTACTGTTCGGCCGCGCAATTTGGTTTGCGTGAGATACGCGCGTCCGGACGCGTTGATTCGGTCTACGATGTCGCTGTTCAATTGGTCGAGCTTGGCTTCCTCAGGCCGCACGGCCTGGTGGAGCGTGACCACAGCTTGCTCGCCGTGGCGAGGGCGCGCCGAAAACGGACGGCCCAGCGCTCCGTCCCTACCAATAAACCGAAAACACACCACGCCCATGCTGGGTTGCGCGGATAACTCGAAACGATCGTCGTCTCTGATCCAATCGGCGAGCAGGTTCACCAGACGAATTTGTTCGCGCAAACGGGCAACAACGCCGGCCCGGCCTAACGAGCGCCAGATTACCCACGCTTTGAGCGCTCGGAATCTTCGGCCGAGCTGGATCCCGTAGTCCATGTAGTTTTTCTCCGCCTCGACCGTGTCACCACGCAAATATTCCGGCACAAGGCTGAACACGCGCCGCAATCGTTCGAGGTCGCGCATATAAAGCACGCTGAAATCCAGAGGCACAAAGACTGTTTTGTGCGGATTGATCACGATCGAATCCGCCAACTCCCAGCCGTTCCTCATCCATTCGTACTCCGGCACCATGGCGAACCCACCACCGTAAGCGGCGTCGATGTGCAGCCAGATTTTTGCTTCGCGGCAAAGGTTGCCGATGTCGCGAACGGGATCGACGCTTGCAGTGGATGTCGTCCCCACCGTGGCGAGGACTGCCATCGGCTGAAGACCATTCCGCCGGTCTTCTGCGATAGTTTGGCCTAACAAATTTACGTCGATTCGGAATTGGGCGTCGCTTGGAATGCGGATCACGTTTTCCTCACCCACGCCAAGGGCGATGGCCGCTTTCTCAGCCGAGCTGTGGGCCTGATCAGAGGTGTAAATGCGAAGCCGCGGCGCGCCCGCGCCGATCAGCCCGTATTTGCGCACCGAACGTGACGCAGGCAATCCTGCCTGCGTGTTCTCCAGCGCGTCAGTAGGGCAGACAGGATTGTCTGCCTCACGCGTGGCTTCTTCGCGCGCGACTGCAAGCGCGTGCATGATCCCAACCGACGCTGTGTCGTAAATCACGCCTTCGAATTCGTCAGATAAACCGACCCATTGCCGCAGCCAGTCGATCACGACCGTTTCAAGCTCGGTGGCAGCAGGACACGTGCGCCACGTCATCGCATTCACGTTTAGCGGCGCGGTTAGAATTTCGCCCAGAATTCCAGGCGCGGTGCTAGTCCAGCCGAAGTAACCGAGAAACATCGGGTGACTCCAGTGCACCATGCCCGGGACGATGATGTTATCGACGTCGCCGAGAATTCTCTCGAACGGTTCACCTTCTTCGGGTCCGCGCTTTGGAAGCTGCTCACGAACAGCTCCGGGTTTGTCGTTAGGCGTAACGCGCAGTCCTTCGATGTGTTCACGAAAATCCGCGATCCAATCCGCGAGTTCATGCAACTGTTTACGGAATTCGTCCGACGGCGTGTCACCGAGCGATTGTTGTTGCCTGTCTTCCATCGCGTTTCTTTCATTAACACCCCGCTTTAGCGGGGTGGCAAGCGCCCAGCCAGGTGTT
>DATDAJ010000312.1:0-6408 GCA_036525475.1 Candidatus Udaeobacter sp. | reverse complement strand
CGCAGGCCGATTGTTCCATTTGCAGAGCTCTTCGGTGTACTCGGCGCCAAAGCGTTGTTGCCACCGTTCGATCAGAAATTGCGGATGAGATGTTCGAACGAACAATGGTTGCGCGTCGGCGTGTTCAAGCAGTTCGCTTCGCTGCCTGGTCGCGGTGCGGAGGACGGCATTGATAATCGGTCGCTGCTTTTGCGAGGCCATGGCAACGGTCTCGTGCACGGCTGCGTGCTCAGGTGTTTTGAGTAGGAAAAATTGATACAAGCCCAGTCGCAGGATGTCGCGAACGTCGGCCTCGATGTGCGAAGCGCGCAGACAACCGATCCAAAAATCCAGCAACGTTAAGTTGCGTAAAACGCCATAGAACAGTTCCATGGCAAACGCGCGATCAGACGCAGTGAGATCTGCGTTGGCAAGGAGCCCTGAGATAATGGAATCCGCGAAGCGCTTTTCTTTTCGCCAAAGCCGCAAGGCCGCTAGCGCGGTTTGGCGAGCAGAACGCCGCGCCATATTTCGTTACTGCGGCCTCACGCCTGCGCGTCCAATAGAGTAATAATTGAATCCGAATTGCCGCATCGTCTCAGGATCCAGCAGATTTCGTCCGTCGAAGACGATCGGCGTCCGCATTTTGTCTTTCAACACCGCAAGATCCACGTTCGCAAACTCATTCCAGTCCGTCGCGATGATCAGCGCTTCGGCATCAGTGACTGCTTCCAAAGCGGACGAGGCAAATTCCGCATCGGCGATCGCTTTGATGGTGCGCGCCTTCTGCATTCCTTTCGGATCGTACGCGACCACATGCGCTCCTTCGCGCAGGAGCTGGTCCACCACCTCGATTGCAACCGATGAGCGTAGATCGTCGGTATCCGGCTTGAACGTCAAACCCCAGACCGCGATTCGCTTCTCGCGCAACACCCAAAGCGTCTCGCGAATGGTCTTGAGAAAACGCGCCTTTTGACCCTCGTTTATCCGTTGTACTTCTTTGAGCAGAGTGAATGGCCTTCCAAGCTGCTCACTGATGGCGATGAACGCCGCAATGTCTTTTGGGAAACAGGAGCCGCCATACCCGATTCCAGCGTTCAGAAAATCGCGCCCGATACGGTGGTCCATTCCGATCCCATCAGCCACTTTTTCCACATCGGCTCCGCTCGCTTCGCAAATCCCGGACACCGCGTTGATGTACGAAATTTTCAAGGCCAGAAATGAATTCGCGCAATGTTTAATAAGCTCGGCACTACTAATGTCGGTCACGAGGATCGGGGCCATGAAAGGCTCATACACCTTTTTCATCAAATCGATCGCGTGTTCGCTTTGTGCTCCGATGACGATGCGGTCCGGATGCATGAGATCGGCTACAGCGCAGCCCTCGCGCAAAAACTCCGGATTACTGACTACGTCGAATTTTGCGCCGTGGCGGTTATATCGTTTTATTGATTCCGCCACTTTGTCCCCTGTCTTCACAGGCACCGTGCTCTTATCGACGATCACTCGATAATCGGTCAACACCCCTGCGATCTCCCGGGCAACTTTCTCCACGAAGCTGAGATCGACATCGCCGTCCGGCAGTGGCGGAGTCGGCACTGCGATGAAAATAATTTGTGAGCGCTCGACAGCTTCCTGAATGTTGCCGGTGAAATGGAGTCGCTGCGCTGAGACGTTGCGGTGAACTATTTCTTCCAGTCCCGGTTCGTAGATCGGTATCTCGCCGGCTTTGAGCTGCTTCACTTTCTCGGAGTCGTTATCGACGCAAATGACATGATGGCCGACATCAGCGAAACAGGCGCCCGTCACCAGGCCGACGTATCCGGAGCCGATAATTGATATATCCATGAATCAGGAACGGTGTGGGCGAATCCGCCCCAGCACAAGTGCCGGAATTCCGCCAGCAATTTGGGCGTTATTCGCGCACTTCGGATCACTCGCCCGATGAGCTAGGATCGAAGTTTAAATCGAAACCAAATCTCGGGAACGCCTTGAGTGTTACGGTGAAAAGGAGACCGTACTCTTTCACTCCCGAGTTATCGCGTATTACTCCGCCGAACGAGGCCACCCAGCTTGTTAGGTCCCGGTAAACCGCGTAACGCTGTTCCTGGAGAGTATCGGTCGCGCCTTCATACTGCTCTTGAACGGCCAGGCCCCAGTTGTCGTTAACACGAAGGTATCCGCCTACAACAAACAAGCTGCTATTCTCGAAAAACGGGTTCCCATTCAGATACCGGTGCCCGACGTTCACTTGCAAATTCGCCAGGGGTTGAACGCTCGCCACTGTATTAACTTCCGTAAAACCCTTCGCGAAGGCCGGCACTTGGGAGTTTACCGAAAAAGACATCCACGGGAGCGGCTGGAAGCGGAGATTGTTGAGTAGGTTCGAGTAATCCGTGCGGTTATACGGGTTCTCGAAGTTCACATCAAAATACGTATCCAATTCAAGCCACGTCATCGTTGAATCGTCCCGCCTGGTTTGCAACTTGTTCCGGACACCCATGCGCCAGACTGTCCAATCGGCAATCGAATCAATCGGGGTGAACTGTGGAAAATCGATTGCCCGTAGCTGCGTAGAAGGTTCAAATCGATCGAATTGCAGAACGGAAAGTGGATTTGGACCGTCTTCCTTCACATAGGAAAAGTCGGTAAACGGCTGGAACACGTGCATCAATCCGTCTAAACCGAAAGCACGACTTTGCACATCCTCCCATTTTCGAGAGATCTTGAACGAAGCTTCCGCGCCCGTATCGAAGACGCTTCGAAACGTGTCCCCGGCAAATTTGATGGGATTGGCTGTTGTCGGTGGCGGCAGGATGGTGTCGGGCACCAGGGGGTTTGATGGCGGCACAAATATTGTTGATCCGAGATCCCAGGTCTTGCCGTAGTACGTGCCTCGATATCCAACTCGGGGCATAAACGACAGCCATCCAAAATATGTGTTGGGAAAAACCAGTTGATGGAACGTGTCGAAGCGCTGCGTGCCGTAATTCTTGATACCTGAGTCCTCAGGGAATTCTAGGCGCAAATTGGCAAATCCGGTTTCGCCTTCGTAAAATATCGGCCCACCGAAGAGCGCGTGCCGTTTGACGTCGAGTACCACTTCCGGTTGACGTTCCGTAGTGGTGAAGAAACCGTTTGCCTGAAAACGCTCGATCCCGGTGAGGGTGAAAAACGGGTTTATCTTTGTCAACGCTACCACATTGTCTGGAACGGGATCAATCCGAAATTCTCCCTGGAAGAAGTCCTGCATCACGTACTGGTCACTCAGCTTGGTGATATTGGCGATGCCATAGATAGAGTCGGTGAAATCGGTGTGGTCCTCGAGGCTGTACCGGTATCGCGATTCAGGAACACCCGTTCGCGGTATGTCGGTTTGATTGATCTCCGGGTTTTGGTCGTTGATGTAAAAAGTTTTTATCCGCGCCACACTGGTTTGGTCTTTCCCATATTCAATTGTCGGCTCAAAACCAAAGCCGAACCCCCGCCTGCCGAAATAATCCAGCCGGAGCCGGGTTTGAACATAGTCTGTGATCGGGAACGTGACCTGTGTGAGGAGCGATGGTCCCCAAGTGCTGTAATACGCGGGCGAGATGGAAAAACTAAATGCATTGTCGAGCGATTGGTAGAGATACGGCCACCAAAACACCGGCACCTTCCCGATGTAGGCGGTGACGTTCATGAAGATTACGCGATCGTTTTCGTAAACACGAATCTTGCGGGCGCGCAGGCGAAAATCGGGCTTGGAGGAATCGTGTGTCGTGAAGACGCCGCCCTTGATAAGGTAGGCGTTGTCCCCCTCGATCGAGGTCACATCATTCCCGCCCACAAAGTAAGGTTGTGACTCCGTCCGTGCGCTGATCGCCCGGATCTTTTTCGTTTCAGTGTTGTAGATTCCGCTGTCCGCGTTGTATAGGCTTGTATCGCGATAAATTCGGACGTGACCCCTCAACTCCACATCATGTGTGGAGGAATTGTACTGTGCGTAGTCGGCGTAAATGTCCGTATCCCCGATGTGAATCGCGACGTTTTCGCGAGCGGTCGCCAGGCCGTTTTCATATGTGGTTTGCCCGGTCGACGTGATTTCAATTGGGGCATTCTCCGGAGTTTTTATTTCTCCGTAGATCAATCCGGCAGTCGCAAGCAGGCCGGCCAGCAAGAAAACCAGCGATCGCATGGCGAACGCCACCGTACCGCACCAAAGTCCCCCTGCAAAGCTAAAACCGCTCAGCTCAGGAGATAAACAGACGCCAAGCATGCGATGACCGGCGGGCATCTAGAGCTGGGCCCAATATAGTCATGCGCGACAAGCATAGTTTATCTGTTAACCAGTTTTATCCTCCAGCAATTCGTAGTTCGCCTATATTTCTCCGGACTTTAGCAAGTTGAAGGCTTAAAGCGCAACATGGCGGACGGAAAATCCGAAAAGCACCATATCTTCGTTCTGGCGGACACGCACAACCGTCTGCCGGAGAGCGTGAAGGAGATGGCCAAAGACGCTGATGAGATCTGGCATCTTGGAGATGTTTGCGCGGAAGCGATTCTTGATGAATTGCGTGCGATCGGACCACGGGTCACGGTTGTGCGCGGAAATTGCGACAGCAATCTCGAGTGGCTGCTGGTTCTCAACCTTGTGCGGGACGGGTTAAAGTTTCGCCTGCAACATGTTCCGCCGAATCATCCACCGGATGATGTCGATGTTCTCCTGCACGGGCACACGCACGTCCCGCGCAACGAAAGGCACGGTCGCGTTCTGTTTCTCAACCCGGGTTGCGTGACTCGGCCGAACCGCGGTGCACTGTCAAGTGTGGCCTGGCTTAAAATCACGGACGGAAAAATCACTTGGAATCTCGTTCCGCTCCGCTGAGGTGCATCCCCAAGGAACGACGGCTTCCTAGCCGTTGAGGGAATGACGACGGTTGGGAAACCGTCGTTCCTTGCTCGTGATTCGCTCTTGATTAAATCGGCGGCAATCGCTTTTCTTCACGAAGATGAGTTCGGCTCTCGATCAAATCTTCGTTTACGGAAAACGATGGCTGCTTTCCTGGATTGCCACCGCGCCGAATTGGATCATCCAAATCACGTCCAGCCTGATCAACATTGTCGCGTTGCTCGCCGCGTTTCTTACGCTCTTCGCGCTTATGTCGGTGCTGGAGCGGAAAATTTTAGGGCGAATGCAAAATCGTTACGGGCCGAACCGCGTCGGGCCGTTCGGTCTTTTCCAGCCGGTCGCAGATGGAATTAAAATGTTAATCAAAGAGGACATCGTGCCGGCGCGTGCAGACAAGGTCGTCCATTTTCTCGCTCCAGTCGTGCTTGCCGCAGTGGCGATCCTAACGCTGGGTGTGATTCCGTACGGCCGAAACATGACCGCGTTTAGAATTGACGGCGGCATTCTCTTCTTCTTCGCCGTGGGATCAGCAACGGAACTCGCAGTGTTCATGGCCGGCTGGGCGAGTAACAACAAATTTTCCATGCTCGGCGCCATGCGCGCGATCGCCCAGATGTTCAGCTACGAATTGCCGCTGATCATCACGGTGCTTCCGGTCGTGATGGTTGTGGGCTCACTTATGCCGGACACGATTGTTTTCGCGCAAGGCGAATACACGCTTGGCATTGTGCCGCGCTGGTTCGTATTTACTCCGTGGGGCGCCGCCGCCTTCCTTCTGTTTTTTGTTTCCGGTCTTGTGGAATCGAACCGCACACCATTCGATGTCCCGGAGGGCGAATCGGAAATCGTCGCCGGACACATGACCGAATATTCAGGATTTAAGTACGCCACGTTTTTCATGGCGGAGTATCTCGGGATGTTCGCCGTCAGCGGGCTGGCGGTGACGTTGTTCCTCGGCGGCTGGCATGCGCCCGTGCGCCTGCTTGAATTTATTCCCTCTTACGTTTGGTTTTTCGCAAAGCTGAGCGCTCTGCTCTTCGTTTACATCTGGCTGCGGGCAACGCTCCCGCGCATGCGCGTGGATCAAATGATGAATGTCGCCTGGAAATTCATGTTGCCGATGGCGTTCACGTGCGTCATTGCCGCGGCGGTCTGGCATTATGCCGGGCGCGGTATGCGCGGCTGGCTGTGGTCGTTGTTCGTAATCTTGGTTGTTTACAGCGCGCTATCGATCCTGCTGGACACGCGAAGGAAATTCGCGCGGCGTGTTTACCGTTTCGCTGAATGAACGGCGCGGCATTCATTGTGATTTCCGTCTTCACGCTCGCCGCGGCGCTGGCCGCCGCCACGTTGCCAAATCTCATGCATGCCGCGTTCTGCTTGGTGCTGGCATTGCTCGGGCTCGCATCCTTCTTTTTCCTGCTGGGCGCAGAGTTCGTAGGGCTTGCCCTGGTGTTCATTTACATCGGCGCAGTGGCGGTGTTGATCGTTTTCACGATTCTTCTGACGCGCCGCGATCCGAAAGAACATCACGGTCT
>DATDAJ010000311.1:0-5016 GCA_036525475.1 Candidatus Udaeobacter sp. | reverse complement strand
GAGAAAAATGTGGGACGCCAGCGGGTCGTGCTCAGCGGCGCATGGTTTCGACAACCGCATCCACTTCACGAATCGCCTTGGTAAGCTTTTCCAGAGCGTCGTGAAGCTGCCGTAAGCGCATCCTGTTCAACTGAACGTGTTCGCGTTCGGAGGTCAATATTTTTTCTCTTGCTACTGATCGGCTGCCTCAGTGCGGCTGTGGGGTTACGACGATTGCGCAGTAGCGAGTTGGTCCCAAAACCTTCCGCCAACGTGTGTAAGACCGCTTGCCGTGAATATCTTCGCCTGCCTGCCAAGGTCGGTTGCCTGCGCTCGCGTTAGTCCGAAGAAACCGCAAGTCACCTATGAAAAACGGTGCGACCCTAACGGGATTCGATCCCGTGTTACCGCCGTGAAAGGGCGGTGTCCTGGGCCTCTAGACGATAGGGTCAAAAGCCGGGTAATATCGGAATTGCGATGCTTTGGTGCAAGGCAAATCGCCGGTGAGATTTTCCGAAAGCGAGAATCTTCAACGCTTCGGTTTAAGCTCGTGGATCAACGTCGCGGCGCGCGCGGTTGCGCCTTTGTGTTCGCCTAACGCAGCGTGTGCGTTTCGTACGAGACGCTGACGCGCCTCGCTGTCGCGGAGAAGCTCGCCAACGGTACGCTCAAGCGAGTCGGCATCGCTAACCTGCATTGCGGCACTATTTGAAACCAGCGTTTTAGCAAGCGTTGCGAAGTTTTCCATATGCGGACCAAACACGACCGGCTTGCCCGCGAGAATCGGTTCCACAGGATTTTGTCCGCCGTGAGCGGTGAGGCTTTTCCCGATGAACACGACGCTGGCGATGCCGTACCAGCGCTGAAGTTCACCAGTCGTATCGAGAAGCATGCAATCCGCATCGGCTGAGCTGCAGGTGAGCGCTTCGCTGGCGAGCGTCACGCGCAATGGCAAAGCGCTCAAGTGCGAGCGGATTTCTTGCAGTCGTTCAACATGACGCGGCGCGATGAACAACCGCAGCGATGGAAATTGCTCGCGCAATCGAAGAAAAATTCTGACCAGGATTTCTTCTTCGCCGCGATGCGTGCTGCCGCCGAAGAGCACGAGTGAATCCGGGCTGACGTCAGGGAGCACGTCCCGCAGGGACGTGGCTACAGTGTGGCTTTGTGTCTGAACGTCAGGATCGAATTTGATGCTACCGGTCACATGTATTCGGTTTCGCGAGACGCCAAGCGTCGTCCACCGCTCGACATCCCGACGTTCTGGTACACACACCAAATCGAGCAGCCGGAACGTAGGCGCGACGAAAAACCGAAAACGTCGATAACGTCCTTCAGAGCGCCGAGACAATCGCGCATTGACCAACGCGAGGGGGATCCGGCGTGTGTGCGCTGCGGCGGCGAGGTTGGGCCAAACTTCCGCTTCAACAAGAACAATGCGCGCGGGACAAATAACCGAAAACGCACGGCGCATGATAGGCCAGTAATCCAGCGGCGTGTACATGACTTCGATCCAAGACGGCGCAGTCTTGCGCGCTAACGCGAAGCCGGTCGTGGTGGTTGTGGTCAGCACGCAATGCAAATCAAGTTCGAGTGCGCGTAACGCGTTCGCGAGTTTCAAAGCAATGTTTACTTCGCCTACGCTCACAGCGTGCAGCCATGTTGAGCGTTGGTTCGAAAGCCGGTTCCGCACCTCGTCATCATAAATTCCCAATCGCTGGCCAAATTTTTCGCGGTAACCACCGCGGCGAATCATCTTGGCGAAATAGCCCGGCAAAAAGATCAAGAGTCCGAGCGGCCAAAACAGATTATAGATGAAGCGAATCATTGGTCCCCGATCGGCTCCAGAAACAGCACTTCTGTTGCGCCGTAAGTTTTCTGCCGAAGCACGCGCCAAACCTTCGTTTCAGGGAGAGTGTCGGTGGGCCTCTTCTCCAAAACGAAAATGCCGTTCGGCTCCAGAAATTGTGGCAAGCTTTCGCTATTCACGAGCTTCTCAGTATGGCTTTCGCCGCCGTACACTTCATAAGGCGGATCCGCAAAAACGATTTGAAATTTCTCGGCGTTCGATCGTTGACGTAGAAAATCAAAAACATCCTGGTGTCGAACGCGGCCTTTTAGTTTTGTTTTGGCGAGATTTTTCTGGATTGCTTCTGCCGATTGGCGGTCATCTTCAACAAATATTGCGGAGGCCGCCCCGCGGCTGAGCGCTTCGATCCCGAGCGCGCCGCTCCCAGCGAAAAGATCGAGCACTCGCGCGCCGATAATCGCCTCACCCAAGCTCGAAAAGATGGCCGCTTTGACGCGGTCCATTGTCGGGCGGACACCGCGCTTCGGAACTGCCAGGCGGACTCCGCCGGCGCTGCCGGCGATCACCCTCATGGCGACGCGACCGGACTTGGCGTCGCAGTGGCTTCAGGAAGCGCTATCTCCGGCGGCAAAGAGGGTGACGGCACAGCGGTCATCGCCCTGCCCGCATCGCTAGGCTCAGGCGTTGCAGGCGCGGCATCTTCAACGGCCTTCTTTTTCTTTTTCGGTCGATCCTTTTTTCCGCCGAAGAAGCTGTTGAGCATACTGCTGATGTCCCGGCCGACGACTTGCTCCACTAAATTTGTGCTGGGCCGCTCAACAGTGCCGCCGACCTGAAATTCGATGGCTGAGTAGCCCGGGTCGTCGATGCGGTGAAAGTTGTCGCGAATCGGTTTGAAAAGTTGACCGCGAATTCTGTCGTTGATTGCGAGCTGCGAATTCAGTTGCAGCGTCCCGTCAAACGCAACTGTACCCGACGAGGTGAGACGAATATTTGGGGAACGTAAAACCAGCTCATCAATAGTGACCAATCCCGGACGCAAGTGATATTTTGCCTCCGCTTGCTCCAGATGAAGCTCCTGCAGCTCCTCGATCTGCAAAATCTGACCGAGTAACACTAGCAATCTGTATTGTTGGACGCGGCCGTCGCGAAGAAAAATTTCGCCTTGTCCAATAAGCGCCTCCGGATCGCTAGTTTTTCCGGAGGCTTGAAAACTTCCTTCCAGCTTGCCCTTCACCATTCCCTTCGCACCGCCGGCATTTTCGACGAGTTGATCGGCGAGCACGTCATGAAAGCTTACGCTCGTAGTAAAGGGGGAATCCTCCGTCTCTGGCTGCATCGCAAAGTAACCGTTCACTTCGCCCTCGGCGACACGAGCAGAAATTTTCGAGAGCTCGAGGACGTCAGGCTCGTAGCGAATCGGTGAGCGGAGTTGGTCCAGAAAAAAGCGGTCCCGCAATGAAACCCGAGTGACCTTTGCATCTCCCCTGAGCGCCTGCTCGCTACGAATGTTCGTCCGAAAATCCACGCCTGTGAAACTCGCAATGAGCCTTCCGGTTTGGTCCAAGAAAGCGAAATCGCCGTCCTTCACAGTTACTCGCCGAACTTCCGGAGAGACGGCCAATTTTGGTTCGCGTCCGGCTGGTTCGCCCTTAACAGTCGGTTTTGGCGAAGATGGAACGCTGGCTGGAGTCGTCACAGCGGCGGTTGCTTTCGTTTGAACAATTTCTATCCCTGGTTCTGCCTGCGGCGTCGCCGGAGCCCGATTTGCCGGAACGGTTTCTGCGCGCGCTGCTCGCGCATTGGGCAGGCGCCACTTTCCTTGTGCGTTCTGCGGCCACACAACCCTGGGAGCAACCAGCGAAACTTCCTTGATCACCAGCCGCCGCGAAAAGAGCGAAAGGAAACGAACGCGCAGCCGGAATGTTCTAGCCTTCAGGAAATCTTTTGGCCCGACCGGTACCGTTTGCGGAATCGTGATGCCGCTAAGTTCAAGTCCGCCCCAGGGCGTCACGCTCATGCTGCGAATTTTGAGCGGAACACCGAGGCTGCGAGTCAGTTCCTGCTGAATCTTTCCTTGTGCCCCCTGTGATTGCACATACAGGTTCACGCCGAGCAAAACCACTGCACCGAGTCCGATTAATGCTCCCAGAGCGATAACTGCCAGCCGGCGCAATTTTTGCACCCTCAGATGTTACGCAGCCCCAGTTTGAAGCAAAGACCAAAGGCCCCGACTACTTTTCCTAATGACTGACGTTGTTATCATTCTCAATCCAGCAGCGGGAAATCTCGAAACTCTTCGAGACTGGCAGCAGCGAGTCGAATCACTCGTCGGACGTTGGCCGATCCGCATCACCTCGCATGCTGGCGAGGCGGAAACACTCGCGAGACGTGCCGTCGAGGAAGGTTTCGGACGCGTAGTTGCAGCTGGCGGTGACGGAACCGTGAATCATGTGGTAAACGGAATCGCCGGGAGCGATGCTGCGCTGGGAATCCTCCCGATGGGCACGGTCAACGTTTTCGCCATGGAGCTCGGTCTGCCCGCGAACGATCTCGATCGTTGCTGGGAAATTATTCAGGCCGGAAATATACGTCTCGTCGATCTACCGAGCGCGAATGGAAAATACTTCGTGCAACTCGGTGGCATTGGGCTCGATGCGCAAGCGGTTAAAGAAACCACTCTCGCTTTCAAGCGCAGCCTTGGCCCGCTCAGTTATCTTATTTCCGCAGCGCACATCGCAGCGCGCCAACCTCCGCAGCTTTTAATCGAGTCGGAGGACGCGCCTGTGCAGGAAGGATCGTTTGTCCTCGTCGGCAATGGGCGTCTGTACGGCGGACCCTTCCCATTTTTCAAGCAGGCTGTTGTCGATGATGGTTTACTTGATGTGGTCCTGTTCAAGCGGCTCGGTTTTCTGGAGATCATTAAATATCTCCACGACGTTGTATTCAGCTCCGACATCCGTGTTCCCGAAATTGAATACTTTCAGACCCGTCAACTCCGTGTAAGCAGCGAACAGGACGTTCCCGTGGAACTGGACGGTGAGTTAGCCGGTAATTGTCCGGTCGACTTTCAAATGCACGAAAAAGCTCTTCCTGTGCTGTCGCCTCCGGCATCGCCATAGCTTTAGTCTGAGCACTGCGACAATTGGTTTTTCGTCCGGAACCGCGTGATGTTCTGCGCGATGGATCACCGTGACGGCTGGATTCGGGAAAAAGCAGCCACATCG